>CAVHGQ010000178.1:0-3018 GCA_963635335.1 Candidatus Melainabacteria bacterium
AGGCAACGCCGGCCAAGGTAAGCGCGATAAGCACAACCAGCGCAACCTTCAGCGCCGTAGTCCGCTTGTCCTTGCCGTTCTTCTGGGCATCGCTACTGGCGGCGGCTTGCCCATCGTGTTGTCTGTCGTTCTGGTTTTCCATGTGTCCCTAAAATCAAAGATGGGCGCACGGGGCGCCCAAAGAATCACCTATTAGCTGCGTGGGCTTTTGTGACGTGGCGATTTGCCCCCGCCCACTGGACGGAATGCGCCGGTGGGGAATTCCTCTACCGGGCTGTGGGTGCCCTGGTGGGATGCAGCTTCGCGTGCCTTGCGCTGGCGTTCGGCAGCCTGGTCGCTTGCGTGTATGGCCTGCTGCGGATCGATGCCGGCCCGCTTTGCCCATTGGGCGATGTCGTCTGCGGCGATATCCTGCGTGTCGGGGTTGTCCTTGAGGGAGGGCTCGCCCTTTTCGTGCTTGGAGACGCGCTTGCCCTCTTCGTTGTAGTAGGCGTAGTAGTAATAGCCGCTCTGTGCTTCTTCCTGGGAGAAGGTGATGACCGACCCAAGGATGTGCGCATTTGCTGCCTTCAACTGCTGTAGGCCTGCAAGAACGGAATCGCGCTTCTCGGCGCGTTCGCGCACACAGTAGATGGCGCCGTCTACCAGGTTGGATATGATGGCGGCATCTACGAAGACGTTCACGGGCGGCGTGTCGAAGATAACATAGTCGAACATGCCGCGAACCTGGTCTACCAAAGCGGCGAAGCGCTTGGTGGAAAGTACGTCGGGCGGGCTGGGGATGTTGGGCTCGCAGTCCATGAAGAACAAGCCCGGAGTATTGGTGGAGGTAATGGCCTCTTTGATGGATGCGTTGCCGGCAAGAACGGAGTACAGGCCGAACTGCGGGTGTATGCCGAACATGGTGCCGATGCTGCGGCGGCGCATGTCGGTGTCTACCAACAGCACCGTTTTGCCCGATTCGGCGATGGCGAAGGCAAGGTTGGTGCATACCACGGTTTTGCCCTCGTCGGGTGCGGCCGAGGTGATGGCGATGGTCTTGATGCGCTCGTCGATGGAGCTGAAGCGGATGTTCGCAAGCAGGGTGCGGGAAGCGTTGTTCAGCGCAGGGATCTTCGGCTGGCCTAGGCGCTTGTGGTTCTTCTTGGCCATGCTAGTTCCCCTTCTCGTTTATCTCGGGCATGCGGGAAAGCACCGGGATCCCTAAAAGCTCCTCGGCGTCTTCGCCGGACTTCACCGTGTTGTCCAGCATGTCCAGAAGCACGATAAGCGCGATGGCAACGAACACGCCGGCAAGTAGGGCTACCAAGGTGTACATGGTGCGGTTAGGGCCGGAGGGCTTTTCCGGGGCGGTAGCTCGGTCGATGACGTTCACCGCTTCGAGCTTCATTGCCTCGATGGCGGTTTCCGAGGTGTGGTCGGCCAGCTCGTTGGCAACAAGCGCAGCCGCATCGGGATCCTTGCCGGTTACGCTGAGGGTGATAACGCGGCTGGTAGTGTCGGAAGAGACGCTGATCGTGAAGGCGTTGAGGTTCTGCATGCCCAATGCCTTGGCCGTGGAATCCGTTACCGTGGCGGTTTTGGCGATCTTGGCAAGGTCGTTCGCCAGCTGCTGCGATGCGGTGGTGTCAGAACTGGTGATCTGCGACTCGCCGTTCGTGCTGGTGGTTGACTGGGTGAGCACGTACAGGGAAACGGTGGCGGTGTAGTTGTTGGTCATGGAGCCCCAGCAATAGGCCGCGGTTACGCCGGCGAACAGCAGGGGGAGTATCACCACGAGATACCATTTCTTGCGTAGGAGCTCAAGCAGCTCTAGAAGGGTCATTGAAGGTTCTCCTTGGAGCGGATAAGGGGAAGGGGAGGGATGGCTCGTTGCCCGCGTAGGCGGCAGCGCCGTTGCGGGCAACGAGGCTTCGTTCGACAGGGTTTTCGCCTAAGCAGGCCTTATTTGGCTGCTTTCTTGCGAAGGGCGATGCCCACGCCGGTAGCGGCCACAGCGCATGCGGCGGTTGCGCCTGCAACGCCGGAAAGGTCAACGTCGGTTTGCGGGGACGTTCCGCTGGCATCGGTGCTGACGGCAGCTGCGTTGGCGCCGCCGGCAACAGTGTCGGTGTCGACCACGATGGTTGCCCAACCAAGGCCGCTGGCCTCGATGGTCACGGTGCCGTTGGAAACCTTCGCGGTTTTCACTTCGGTGGTGCCGTCCTTGTACTTGATGAGGATGGTTACCGTTGCGCCGTTGTACTGGCTAAGGCCACCGAACGTGAAGGTGTAGGTGCCGGCGGTGGAGCCTTCGGGATCGTCGTACATCTCGAAGTTGCCCACAACGACTTGGGAGGCGGACAGGTCGTAGTTGAATGCCATGAAGCTGATGGGGCGCACGACAAGACGGCAGTTCGCCTTGAGCGACTTGCCGGACACGATAAGGCTTGTGCCCTGGTCAGAGTAGGCGGTATCGGACGTTGCCTTTGAGGGGCTTCCTGCTGCCCATGCGGCTGCCGGCATAGCTGCAACCACTGCGAAGGCGCAGATCAGAGCTAAGATCTTATGTTTCATTCGTGCTTCCTCCTGCAAACAAGCTGTTACGTGCCATCCATGGTATCACAGAAGCAACCCCCATCAGCCTTTTCCCGGTGAACGTACAGGAGTTATACCGCGCCTGCTACCTGGGATTATGCGCAGAAAAGCGCCCGCCCCGGGTGCAACCGCAAGGGCTGCTGGCAGGACGGACGCTCTACTTTAGGTTGAAGCGATCTATATGTTGGGGGGGGGGTGGTAGTTCCTAGACCAAGAACTTGTATACCGCTTGGGTGTAGGCCACCGGGTCATCGATGGGCAGGCCCTCGGTGATAAGCGCCTGGTCGTAGAGGATCGTGGCGAAGGTGGAAACTTTCTCGGTCTCGCCTTCCTCAAATGCTTTTTGAACCGCCTTGAACACGGGATGCTGCGCGTTCAGCTCGAGCACGCGGTCGCTCTTCACCTGCTGGCCATCGGGGCCTTGCGCCAAGATCTTCTCCA
>CAVHGQ010000179.1:0-2990 GCA_963635335.1 Candidatus Melainabacteria bacterium
GCGCTGAAGGTTGCGCTGGTTGTGCTTATCGCGCTTACCTTGGCCGGCGTTGCCTATCTGGTGTGGCAGAACGTGAGCATGCAAAAGGCCGCCGACGAGGGCGCGCAAGATGCCCCTTCCGTCCCCACCGAAGAAACCGATTCACGCGTGGAAAACCCCATCGACTTCGCCAGCCTTCGGGTAGAGAACCCTGATATCTATGCGTGGATATACATCCCCGATACCAACGTGAACTACCCGGTGCTGCAAAGCCCCACCGACGATTCCTTCTACCTTGACCACGACAAGGACGGCAACTATTCCGAGGCCGGCGCCATCTATTCCCAGCTGGCCAACAGCACCGATTTCTCCGACCCGGTTACCGTGCTGTACGGGCACAACATGAAGTCGGGCGGCATGTTCGCCACGCTCCACTATTTCGAGAACAAGGAGTTCTTCGATTCGCACGAGGAGATGTACATCTACACCGACGGGCACATCTACACCTACAAGGTGATCGCTGCCTACCAGTACGACAACCGCCACATCCTGAACTCCTTCAACTTCGCCGACACGGCCGTAACGCAGCAGTACTTCGACACGGTGCTGAACCCCAATTCACTGGTGATGAACGTGCGCGAGGGCGTGCAGCTTACCGCAGGATCCGACAAGATCGTCCAGCTGAGCACCTGCACCGGCGATGCGAACCGCCTGGTTAGAAGATACTTGGTAACAGGAGAATTGGTAAGTGACCAGCAAACCTACTAACAACGAAGAAGGCAAGGCGCCCGATACTGAACTTGAGCCTGCCAAGGCTAGCACGGAGGGCGCGAACGCCTGCTCCGATGCCGCCGAAGCAGCAGCGGGCACTGCAGGCATTCCAGCTGCCAGCGTGGCTGCCGATGCGAACGATCAGCCGGCACCTGGCACTGGCGAAGAGCCCGCGCACGAAACGCTCATCCGCAAAAAAAAGAAGCGACGACATCGCCATCGCTTGCTGAAAAACAAGAAGCTGCGCATCACGGTGATAATCATCGGCATTTTGCTGGCTCTTGCCCTCATCGCAGCAGGCACCGTATTCGCCCTTTTCAAGATGGGCGAGCAATCGGTGAAGGACGCCAACACCGCAACCAACCTTCAAACCGAGGGCGTTGCCTACAACGAGGGCCACACCATCGAGTACAACGGCAAGACCTACGCCTTGAACGAGAACATGGCATCCATCTGCATCATCGGCTACGACCGCCGCACCGAGCAGGTAGTTGCCGGCAAAAGCGTTGGCCAGGCCGACGCGGTTATGGTGATGGCCGTGAACTTGGATACCGGCAAGGTCACTGCCATCGGCATTCCCCGCGACTCCATGGTGGAAGTGGACGAGTACATGGGCGACGTATTCGCCGGCATGGGCACCACGCAGCTGTGCCTCTCCTTCGCCTATGGCGACGGCGGCGAAACCAGCAGCCAGTACACCACAGCAGCCGCCTCTCGCGTGCTGTACAACATGCCGGTGAACAGCTACGTCTCGCTCGATATGGACAGCATCGGCGAACTGGCGAATGCCATCGGCGGCGTTGCGATAACGCCCTTGCAAACCATTCCCGGCACCAACATCGTGAAGGGCAAGGACACGGTGCTGTTCGGCGACAACGCACTGAAGTACGTGCAGTGGCGCGACACCTCGGAATTGGAATCGCCGCTGGACCGTCAGGCACGTCAGTCGCAGTTCGTTCAGGCATTCTGCAAGGAATCGCTCGACCAGTCGGAAGGCAATGTGGGCATGCTGATAAAGCTGTTCAACATCGCACGCGACAACGGCGTTACCAACCTGGGCGTGGATGACTTCACCTACCTGGCCTCCACCGTGCTGAACACGGGGATCAGCGGCGTCAACGTGGTAACCCTTCAGGGCGAGATGAAGCAGGGTGAAGTGTTCGCAGAATTTTATTTGAACCGAACCAACGTGTACGAAACCGTTCTGAGCGTGTACTACCATGAGGTTGCCGAGGGCACGAACTGAGCCAGCCATCACGGCTCTACGACCAGAAAGGAACCGGGCATGTTCGACATACATTGCCACATACTCCCTGGCGTAGACGATGGCGCTCGCACCACCGCCGAAACCTCGCAGATGCTGATTGCGGCACGCAACGCGGGCATCACGCACATCGTGTGCACGCCGCATTGCCGGTTCAGCGATTTCGACCCCCAGCTCATTCAGCAGCAGTTCCGCGCGTTCAAGGCACATGCCGCCCAACAGGGCATACAGGCAACCTTAGGCTACGAGGTGTACTGGGAGAAGCTCGCCGAGCTGGGGATAGAGATGGCGCCGAAGCTCTGCATCGGCAGCTCAAGCCTGCTGCTGCTGGAGTTCTCCAACGCGCATCTGCCCGCCAACTGGCAACGCGGCATATATTCCATCCAGGGCCAGGGCATCACCGTTATCATCGCACACCCCGAACGGTACAAGCCCATCCAAGACAACCTTGATTTGGCGTACGAGATGAAGGAAATGGGCTGCCGCCTGCAGCTTTCAGCGAACTTCATCGAAGGCGGGCGCTTCGACAAGTGCCATCGCACCGCCAAAGCCCTGCTGAAGGAAGGCCTGGTAGACTACCTGGCCTCGGATGCCCACAGGCCCGAGCACTACGCCGTTTATGTAAAGGCGCTGGCCGAGGCGCGGAAGTACTAGTCCTACTCTTCCTCTTCCGGGGCGGCGCTTTCCGGGTCGTCCTCGAAGAACACGTCGATCTTGTCGATGCGCAGGCCGTCCATCACGCGCGCCATCAGCGTTATCTTCTTGCCCTCGTGGCGCAGCACGTACGAATCGCCCTCGGCAGGGATCTTGTCCAACAGGTCCAGCATCAGGCCGCCCGCGGTTTCGTAGTCGTACACCGGCACGGGCTCGTAGCCCAGGAACTCAACGAACTGATCCACCGGCAGCGAGCCGTCCACCAGGTAGCGGTGCTCGGCGATCTTCAGGATCTCGTCCTGGTCGTCGTGCAGGTACTCGT
>CAVHGQ010000180.1:0-2943 GCA_963635335.1 Candidatus Melainabacteria bacterium
CGCCCTTGTGCGCGTGTTCACCCCCATCTCGGGCAGCATCAGCAGCGCGCTGTAGCCAAACGTTGGCCGGCGCGGCCAGGCGCTGGGCAGGGGCCCGGGGATGAACTTGCGCCGAGTGGCGCTCCCCTTACCGAGAGTCCGCCAGCATCTGAAAAGCGAAGGAGCCTAAATCCCCAAATCCGGCAACGTGCCTTTCAGTGCTCGGGACTCCCTTTCCCCCAGGTACGCCTTGTTCAGCTTGGCCTTACGGTAGGAAAGATAGGTTTCCCGAGAGCATTTCACCAGTTCATCGGTGAAGAATTGCTCCCAACTGAAGAATTCGCTGCACTCGATATAGTCGGCAGGATTAAGCAACATCGCCTGAATGCGAGCATCCGGGAACAACCCCGACCTTAGAACAAGCCACTCGAAAGACTCCGGCAAAAACAGCTTTATCGACTTGAAGCGGCGAAGCGAAACCAGGTAGGCCATTTCAGGCCCGAATGCAGCGCCATCGGCTATAACAAGGATGTCCGTCTCCTC
Source organism: Candidatus Melainabacteria bacterium (assembly GCA_963635335.1). GTDB lineage: Bacteria > Actinomycetota > Coriobacteriia > Coriobacteriales > Eggerthellaceae > Anaerotardibacter. The sequence goes on from CAVHGQ010000180.1 coordinate 523, forward strand.
GGCGTTGCACACCACATCGTAGATTTTCGCCTTGCCACCAGCGCTTACGCAGCGAACCCCGCTGGCCGCGCATAAGGCCGAGAAGAATTCGAACCCGGAATTGCTGTCCTCAACCACAACGAGCTGGGGCTTTTCGCCGGTAAACTCGTCATCGGCATAGATCCTATAGGCAGACGCATATATCCGGGAATACACCGGATACTTGGAGCTTGCCCTGTTCGTGTTCCTTAGGCCGTATATCTCATCAACGCTGTACGGCAGCTGGGGCAAAGCCTCGCGAGCCACCAGCACGTAGTAGTTCGAGCTATTACGTGCTGCGTGGGCGAACTCGTGCGTTTTCATAAAGGCGTTGTCCTCATCAATGAACACGACGCTGTTCTCGATGTCCAGAATATCGCGTTCCCAATTCCGCCCGGAAAGAACCTTGCACGGAACATCGCAATTCACCACCGTCCCGCTGTCGGGCCCGAACCGGTCGTACGCATCTATCAGCTCGATAAGCGTGGTTTTACCGGTTGCGCTGTTGCCCTGAAGGATGGTTATATTCCGCTGGATAAGCAACTTTATCTGCACTTTATTGTTGCGGACAACAACCTGATGCTGGCCTTTCACAGCGCTTCCCCTCTTAGGCACTTTGCGGCCACCAACACAAACTCATCCATGGAATGAACGGTTTCGCCGGTATTGACGATCTTTGCGGTAAATCGCCTATTGCCGAAGTCCATCAGGTGGTACAGGTTGATTGTGATGTCCTGCTTCTTCGCAATGGCGAGAATCCAGCGGGCGCAATTGTCGCCGCAGTTCGATGCGTTATATACCCGTTCTGGCATGAAGTTCATCAGCAGAAGCGTTTTAAGGCCGCTAGAGAGCTTTTCAGGGGGAATCGCACCCAGCACCTTGGTCTCGATTGCGTTGGGTCCCAGCACCTTGCCCTTGTCAACGGAGGCGATCATCTGCCGGGCGAAGGCGTCGGAAAACCATTCGCCTGAATAGGTGTTGTTGAAGAAAACCGAGGTGTTGTAAACAACCCCGTCCATATCGCCGAAATGGATAGTGAGCATGCGCCTCTCCCCTAGTTGTCGCCTAGGCAATTATAGCGTGCCAGGAAACCGTATTTGGAAGGCCTGCAGCAGCAGCATAGAGCAGCATGATTTTTGGTTCCATGAAATAATTACCAGATATGCCGTGCTCAAACATAACCCGAGAAAAACTGCAGTAGGCCATCACTATCGTACCTGGCAGGTTGACAAGCGTGTTTTTCAACCCAACGGACGAAGCTCCGCATCCCCGCAGCCAACAACCCCACCGCCGCGCCCAACAACCCCACCACGCAAAACGCCCCTGCAGCAACCATGCTGCAGGGGCGTTGATCTGCTATAAGCGGGTTCGGCCAGGAGCTAAACCCGGAACTAGAACTCCAGTTCCTGCAGGCGCTCGAACACAACGTCCTTGCGGGTAAGGAAGTCCCACGGATCGAAGATCTCGTCGAGCTGCTCGGTGGTGAGCGTTGCCTCGGGGTCGTTCTCCAGGTTCTGGCGATACGTGGGGCCGTCCACGGCGTTCTGGATGTCGGCCCACACCTTCATGGCGTTGCGCTGCACGATGACGTAGGCGTCTTCGCGGGTAATGCCCGTCTGGACCAGCGCAAGCAGCACCTTCGAGGAGAAGATAAGGCCCTTGGTGCGCCACAGGTTGTGCTCCATCTTGGCGGGGTAGGTCTGCAGGCCGTCGAGCATCCACTGCATCTTGCCGAACATGTAGTCCAGCGCGATGAAGCTGTCGGCCAGGGCAACGCGCTCGGCGCCGGAATGGCTGATGTCGCGCTCGTACCACAGGGCAACATCGTCAAGCGCCACCTGGGCGTTCGACTTCACCACGCGCGAAAGGCCGCACACGCGCTCGGCGGTGATGGGGTTGCGCTTGTGGGGCATGGCCGAAGAGCCCTTCTGCCCCTTGGCGAACGGCTCTTCCGCCTCGATGACGTCGGACTGCTGCAGCAGGCGCACCTGCATGGCGATGGATTCCAGGGTGGAAGCGGTAACGGCAAGCGCCGTCATAACCTGGGCGTGGCGGTCGCGCGCCAGCACCTGGGTGGAAAGCGGGTCGGGCGTAAGGCCCAGCTTCTCGCAGACGTACTGCTCGACGAACGGGTCGATGCTGGAGTACGTTCCCACGGCACCGCTGATGGCGCCGGTGGCGGCAACCTTGCGGGCTTCCTCCAGGCGGGTCTGCGCGCGCTTCAGCGCCCAAGCCCAGCTGCCGAACTTCATGCCGAAGGTCATGGGCTCGGCGTGGATGCCGTGGGTGCGGCCCACGCACAGGGTTTCCTGGAACTCGAAGGCGCGGCGCTTGCAGGTTTCGCCCAGCTGCTTCACGTCTTCCAGGATGATGTCCACGGCCTGGGTGATCTGGTAGGAAAGC
>CAVHGQ010000181.1:0-2936 GCA_963635335.1 Candidatus Melainabacteria bacterium
GATGTGCCGCTTCGAACAAGCACCCGAAACAGGAAGGCGGCGCCAGGCCAAGCCCGATGCCGCCCTCGAAGAAGGAAGCGCGCGCCACACGCCCTGTTTATGCAGCCCTTACTTGAACGTCAGCGTGTACGTCTGCTTTGTTGCGCCATCGGGGCCGGTAACCTCGATCGTCGCTGCGCTCTTCGCGGAAACCGTCACCGGGCAGCGGCTTGAGGCCGGCTTGCCGTTCACCGTTATCCCTTTGATCAGGTTGGACATGGCAACGGGGGTGAACGTCACCGTATCCCCGCTTGCCTTCACCTCGTAATCGAGCTCGTACGGGACGAACTTGTTCGGGATGGCGTATTTCAAGCGGCCGTCGGAAAGCGTCTCGTCCACTTCGGAAAAGCCCGTCTTGTACTTGAAGTCATGCCCCACCAACTCAGCGTCCTTGAACGAGATATTGCTCAAGTACGCATTCGTCTTGTAGTCGAACAGCAGGTTGTTTTCCACGGGCTTGTTCTCCGCTCCGCGGGTATCCGTTTCGATGCGGTAATAGGTTTGCCCGTCGTAGGTTCCCTTGTATTCAGCGAGAACCTGGGTCCCCTCTTCCGAGAAGGCGGTCCAATCCATGGTCTCGTACTGGTTGCCATCAGTCACCACGACCGCACCTTGGCCTCGACGATCATGCGAAACCGCATTCGGGCCGTAGTCCACCAGCTTCTGCAGGCATTGCTCCCAAACGGTTAGGTAGTCGCTGCCCATTCCAATGCGGTTATGACCGGTGTAGAGCTCCTTCACCTTCCCGCCGTCTTTGCAGTAGATGTCCATCAGCTGCTGATGAAGCGAGAGCAGCAGGTCCTGCTTAACGCCCTTTGCACCGAACTGGTCGGCAACCCAATAACGGTTCACGGCATAGATGTCGGACGAGAACAGCAGACCGGTGTCCCTGCCGTACAGCAAGATCGAAGAGTCCTCATGCCCCGGAAGATGAACCACTTCGAACTTGCAGTTCCCCAGGTCGAACACATACCCCTCATCGATCGCATGGGCCTTTTCGCCCGAATAGGTTCCCGAGCGCTCATCGTCGATCACCTTGTTCTCGCTTGTGTACTTCTTGCCGTACGTCTGGATCTGCCAGGGCTTTTCCGCTGGGAACGTCCTGTCGCAGAAGTACACGTCCAGCCCCGCCTCGTAGGCAAAGGGCATGGCGCCGCTGTGGTCACCGTGGTTGTGGCCGAGCACGAAGCAGAAGGGCTTGGTGGCAACCTCTTTAACGCGGTCGATAAGCGAAGTGGTTGTGTTGGTGGGCATGAGCCCATCGTAGAGGATGCCCGATTCGCTTCCCTCGATGTAGTAGGCAGCAGCCTGGAAGTTGTCGAAGTAGCGGTGCACCGTGGGGAAGTTCGCGTCGCCTTCATGAAGCACATCGTGCACGAAATCGTGCCATGCAGGGCGCTCGATCTTCCAGGTGAACCGGGAAACGGGGGAGGTTTCGAGCCCCTCCTTTTCCGCATAGCACTCCACCTTCACCAACAGCCAGATATCGTCGTATGGCAGGTCCTTGTTGTTGTTCAGGCCAAAGCACGGGTCCGCAGAAAAGCCCGGGTGGTACTCGAACCAATCGCTCCACCCGGTACCCACGTACGCTCCAACGCCCCTGTCCTGCACGAACAGGCCCTTGAGCTCTGCATGCGAGTACTTCTCGATGTTCACGCGCCAACGGACCGTCGCATCCTACGTCGCCGCCATCCATTGCGGGCGGCAGCGCACGAATTTGCGGTTGCTTACCGGCATCGCCCACACCGGGCACACCACGCGCCGGTCGATGGAGTCGATGATGATGCGCGCCTCGGAATCGGTTATGCCGTCGGTTGGGTTGATGGTGGTGTTGGTCCTGCCGCGCATGAAATTGCGCCCGACCAGGGTGTTCAATGCGTCATAGCATTCCTGCGATATATCCCCCGCGTCATCGAAAGCGGAAAGGAAATCGCCTTCGATCTTCTCCATCTTGAAGGCGTTGAACAGGATCACTGCCGCATCTTGGCGCGTCATAGGAGAAAGCGGATAGAACAAATCGCTCGAGCTGCTTGCATGGAGAACCCCCATGTCGAGCGCAGACTCGATCGGCTTGACGAAATCGCTGTCGCCGGTCACATCGAAGTAATTGCGCGCCCGCTCTTCCTGAAGCACGTTGCCGTCGTCGTCGATATCGACGCCATCGTCCATGACGGCGTTGTAATGGGGCCATCCGAAGTACCGGGAGAGCCGCACCATGAATGCCCCGCGGGTCATAGGCTCATCGACTTCGATGGCGTGGGCCCCTGCCGTCTGCGTGGTATGGAACGTGATCTTGTAATCGGTGTCGCCAAGAGACCAGGTAACGTCGACATCGTTCCCGCCAACGCCATCACGCATGATCGCCGTCCCATCAGGGGCAACCGATACCAAATGCTTGTTGCTGGACCTCCAGGCCCCCTCCGTCTGCACCTGGCCGCCCTTCTTCACCGAGAGCTTGATGGGCTGCACGAACTCCATGTCGTGCTTCTTGCCCGTCATATTGCCGACGCCCTCAACGAAGATGCCGTCGCCCCCGCTTGCCGCGCTCGATACCGCAACCACGCCGTGGGGCAGCAACGTTACCACGCCCATGCCGACGGCACCGGCAATAACGCCTTTGATGAGGTCGCGGCGGGCAACGCCGCCGCCCTTGGGAGCCGAAGCGGCATCCCCTGCCACCTCGGCCTTGCTTTCATCAGTCGATTCAGTCGCCATCGAAACGCCTCCGTTTCCCTTGATGGTCCTCCTCTTTCTTTCCCGTCACCGGCGCATCCCGCCAAGGCAGGAAGAGAAGCCCCGGGTGCAGGCCCAAGCAGAAGCCCAGGCCCGCCCGCGGCATTACCTGCTAGCTCACAACCTTGACGTCGGGCGGCAGCGGGGTGCGCTTATGCTCGCCT
>CAVHGQ010000182.1:0-2899 GCA_963635335.1 Candidatus Melainabacteria bacterium
AACGATCTTGCCCCCTTCTTCCACGTGCACATCATAGAGAGGCGTCTTCTTTTCCATAGAATCCTCCATCCAACGAAAGACGCAAGCGCATTCGCGCTTATGCCTCTGTCATTGGCCTGAAAGATTCTCTGCGTTGCGCAGATTGCTTCTTCGGCGCACGGGGGTGCGTTTCCAGAGTCTCGTCCGAAACCGGTCCTTTTGCCTGAGAGTTTCTGCCTCCCCTTCGGCGCCGCCAAGCCGATGCCCGCGGGCTCTCCCGGTTCCATCAACCGAACTATGCTGTTGCCGCATCTCGGGTTTGCGCACTGGCCATATGCGTGCCCGGAATGACAGGGAGATTGTACGCAGCCGCTCGTTTCAGGGCAGTTACAGGAAAAATTAATCGGCGTTCGGTCGGTATTCTTGGCGAATTTCCGAGCATTCGCCGCTCCCCGTTAAATTCCGCCTTTTGCGGGTTTTTGCGCGGTAAGCGGATCTTGTGGATCGATAAGCGGCGCTATCGTGCGCGCAGCTCCCAGAAAGCCACGGCGCTGGCGGCGGCAACGTTCAGAGAGTCCACCCCATGGGCCATGGGGATCTTCACCGTGTAGTCGCAGGCGGCTATGGTGTGCTTCGACAAGCCGTCGCCTTCCGTGCCCATGACGATGGCAAGCTTGTCGCACTGCTTGAGCTCGGGGCAATCGAGGCTCACCGAGTTGTCGTCCAGCGCCATCGCCGCGGTCTTGAAGCCGAGCTGGCGCAGCTTCGCAATGCCGCCCTGCGGCCATTCCTCCCCCGGCGCATCGCCAATACGCGTCCACGGCACTTGGAACACCGTTCCCATGGAAACGCGAACCGCGCGACGATACAACGGGTCGCAGCAAGCCGGGGTGCACAGCACCGCGTCGATTCCCAGCGCCGCAGCGCTGCGGAACGCCGCCCCAACGTTGGTGTGGTTGGTGATGTCCTCCAAAATGGCGATGCGGCGGGCGCCGGCCACTGCTTCCGCAACCGAAGGAAGGGGCTTACGGCGCATAGCGCACAGAACGCCGCGGGTAAGCTCATAGCCCGCCAGCTTCTGCACTTCTTCAGCCGGCAACACGAACACGGTAAGGCCGCCTTCTTCGACGGGCTTGTTGCCGCCCATACGCTCGATAAGGCCCGCCATGCGCTCAAGGCGATGCTGGGGCACCAACAGCGAAAGCGGCCGGTAGCCCGCCGCCAAGGCACGGTCTATCACCTTGTCGGACTCCGCAATGAAGATGCCGCGCTCGGGCTCGAGCCTGTTGCGCAACTGCAGCTCGGTAAGGCGCGCGTACGCATCGAGACGCGGGTCTTCAAGCGATTTCGGGTATTCGATCATTGCGGGTGTTTCCAATCAATCAGAGGGTCAGACCTTGCGGGCAATGCGGGCAAGTGGCGGCTACACCACCAAAAGCGCCAGAAGCGGAAGAGTGGCAATCGAGAGGATGGTGGTGATGAAGGTGCCGCGCGACATGGCCATGGTGTCGCCGCCGTAGGCCAGGCACATCATGATGCCGGAAGAGGCCGCCGGCATGGCCGACTCGATGACGATGACCGCCAGGATATACGGGTCGTGGATGAACAGCCCGCCGATGAAGTAGATGAGCAGGGGCATGCCCACCAAGCGCATCAGCGAGGTAACGTAGCTCCAGCCGTCGTTGAGCATCTGCTTGATGGGCTGTTTGGCCAGGGTGGAGCCGATAACCAACATGGCGCAGGGAACCGTCATCTCGCCCAGCAGGTTGCAGGTTTGGCCGATGTAGCCCGAATCCGTTATGCCCAACAGCGCGAGTATCACCGCCGCGAAGCAACTGATGAGGCAAGGGCTTACCAGCTGCTTCGCCACCGCCTTCACCTGCTCCTTCAAAGGCTTCTTCGCCGCCATGCCGTCGGAGCCCGTGCTGGCGATGAACAGCATGCCCACCGAGAACATGAAAACGTTGTACGGGATGTTGTAGATAGCGCCATAGAGCACCGAATTGCTGCCCATGATGGCGCCCAGCACCGCAAAGCCGATGAAGCCCGTGTTGCCGAACGCGATGAGGTAGGCGTGCGCCCCCTGCGCCGGCTTGGATACACCGCGGTACAGCACGCGGACGAACACCCAGGCGAACACGCACATGAGCACATATATCACCGTGGAGTACCCCAGCATCATCATGATGGTTGCGGAATCCGGCATATCGGTGTTGCCCAGCACGGAGTTCAGGATCATGCCGGGAAGCGCCACAGTCATGACCAACTTGGAAAGCAGCGCATCGAAATCGTCGTTCATCAGGTTGATCTTGCGGGCGACTGCGCCCAACAGCACTATCGTGAACAGGATGAGCATCTGCAGCCCTGCGTGCGAGAGAACTTCCACGGACACCCCTTCCCTAACGTGCCTTCGCAATTCGCGCAAAGACGATTATAGGGGTGTTTGGCCGATGGGCTACACCACGATCAGGGCGATTGCCGGCAGCGTTACCAGCGAGAACACGGTGGAAAGGAACGTGCCGCGCGACATGGTGCGGGTGTCGCCGTCATAGGCAAGGGCCAGCATGGTTCCGTTCGAGGCGGCGGGCATGCCGGCAAGGAGAACCAGGATGGCCAGGATGTACGAGTCGTTCACGAACAGACCGAACACGAAGTACGTGACCACGGGCATGGCCACCAAGCGGATGAACGTGGTGAGGTAGCTCCAGCCGTCGAAGAGCATTTCGCGGATGGGCATCTTCGCCAGCGTGGAGCCGATGATAAGCATGGCCGCCGGCACGGTCATGCCGCCCAAGATGTCGCACGTCTGACCGATAGGGCCGTTGTCGGTGACATGCAGAAGAGCCAGCGCCATGGCCAAATACGATGCGAGCATGACCGGCTTGGTAAGGGTGATCCACAGGGCGTGGAGCTGGAGCTT
>CAVHGQ010000183.1:0-2892 GCA_963635335.1 Candidatus Melainabacteria bacterium
GCGAACAGCGGCGTGAACACGGAAACGTAGGCCTGAAGGCGGCTGGCCACTCCCCCTTCGAAGCAGGCAGCGCGCGATTCCTGGGCGCGGCGGATGCGCGCATGCTCTTCCGCGAGCGTGGGAATGAAGCGGAAGGTGAGGCCTAAGGCCAGCGCGGCATCGTCCACCCAGGTGCCCAACTTCGAAAACGGAGCCAAAAGGCCCGCGAAACCATCGGTAAGCTGGGTGGGGCTCGTGGTGCGCATGAGCGCCGAGGTGCCCAGCAGCATACAGCAGAAACGCAGCACCGATTCGCCGGCGAACAGAAGCCCGCCGGAGGTAAGGCAGAGCGCGCCCGCCCGGAACAGCACTTCCCCACCCGTAGCGAAGAGCGCATCCCACACCGCTACGAACAGGACCAGCCACTTGAACGGCCGCAGCATGGCAAGGGCACTGACAGGCCCCATGCCGGAAGCGGCTAGCGATGCCACCGCAAGGGCCACCACCACAGCGAGCATCGGCCCCTGAGCGGCGAACGCTATCACGAAGAACAACACGGTGAACAAGAGTTTCGTACGCGGGTCAAGCCGATGCGCCAAAGATTGCCCTGCGCAGTACACGCCGAAGGAAGAGCCAGTGCTTGCCGAGGGCTTCCGCCTTGTTCGGGAGGCACGCGCCGGTGCGGACGCGCGCATTGCCGGCCGATTCGCCTTATGCTGGGCACGGCTGGCCCCCAGCGAAGCCCCGCCGTCGGCCGCGGCTTCAGCATTGCAGGCTCTAGCGTCCAAAGAGACGCCGCTGCCGGCTTCGGCTTTGCTGGCGCCAGCGCCCGCGGCTTCTTCAACGACCGTGCGCTGGCCTGCCGAAGCACACTTCTTCTCCCATGCGGCCAACCGCGAAAGCAGCGAGCCCTTCGCCTGCCCCGGCACAGCCCCGCCCTGCTGCACGCTCGCCAACACGCCCGATGCCACTGCGCCGGTAAGGGCACCGGTGATGCACGCAGCAACCGCCAAGGGCGGCAAGCTCAGGAACACCGCCGGGGTGGAGAGCATCGCGCACGCTACGGCGATTTGGCCCACATTGTGGCAGATGGCCGAGGCCATGCTCACCACCACCACGCTCATGCCGGGAACAAGCCGGAGCAGCAGCATCGACGCCAAGGCCAACGCCATGCCGCCCAAGCTGTAGGCCAGCATCATGGGCGATCCGAACAGAAAGCCCGAAGCCAGCACCTTCACCGCGGCAACGGCGCAGGCCGTAGGGGCATCCAGCGCGAAGAGCGCAACCACCACGGCGATGTTCGCCAAGCCCAGCTTCACCCCCGGCAGCGCAACCGGCAGGGGGATCATGGTCTCTATGTAACTGAGGATGAGGGCAACGGCGGCAAGCAGCGAGGCACGCGCCAGGCGCTGCACCCTAGCCTGCTGCGGCTGCTCCGCTTTCGAACGACTGCCCATCGTTTCCGCTGGAAGCCCCTTCGAGCGCCGGGCTACTTGCCCACCACGTCGTAGGTGGGCGCAGCGTCGCGGTCGGATATGTCGATGGTGAGCTTATGCGGCAGGCACACGATCTGCTGGCCCGCCTTCGAGATTGCCCCCTGGTTCACGCAATCATGGTTGGGGCAGTCGGCCTCGCTCACGCGCACCGTGCCGTTTTCTACCACCACCAGGTTCGTTCCCAACTCGGTAGAGACCACCGTGGCGCTGTCCTTCGAAAGGTCCAGCACGTACTCGTTGTTGTCGGCGTCCTTCACCACGGCGCTCTTGGCCGCAACGGACTGGCCGAAGGCGTTGGTGGCCAGCACCCCGCCTATCACGAAGGCGATGATCACGGCGGCGAACACCGCGTTCAGCTTCTTTCGGGGAGCAACCTGTGCCGCGGGCATCTTGGTCATGGGTGAGCCTTTCTATTCTTCGGCCAGCACGAATGCCGAGCCTTGCGATTTCGTAGCTTTGTTGTTCTTGTCCACCAGCACGCACTCGAAGCGGCTGTCGCCCTCGACGAAGCCCATGGCGCCGTCGTGCCCCATCAGGAACAAGATGGTGGAATAGGCGTCGGCCGTGGTGGAGCTTTCGCAGGTGATGGACGAGCTTTCCAGGTCGGTTTCGGCCGGGTAGCCCGTTTTCGGGTCCAGGATGTGGTAGTAGAACACGCCGTCCTTCTCGAAGCCGCGCTCGTACAGACCGCTGGTTACCACGGAAATGTCCTGGGCTTTCACGGAAGCGATGGTGGCATCGACAGAGCCGTTGGGGTCTTGCACGCCCACGTTCCACTCATCGCCGTCGAAGCTCTTACCGATGACGTACACGTTGCCGCCCAGGCTGATGGAAGCGCTGTCGCAGCCGCCCTCTCGGAACATGGCCACGATGTCATCGGCGATGTAGCCCTTGGCGATGCCGCCCAGGTCGATCATGGCCGCAGGGTCGGAAAGGGTAACCGTGTTGCCCTCCACCTTCACGCCGCGGTAGTCCACATGCGCAACCGCTTCGGCAATGGCGGCGTCTTCCGGTTTCACGCCCTCCACGAAGTCCCACAGGGAGGAAACCGCGCCGATGGTGATGTCGAACAGCCCGTTCGATTCCTTGCTGAATTCTAGTGCCTTCGAGATGCAGTCGGCCGTTTCCGCCGCAACCTGCACGGGGGCGCCCTTGGCGTTGTTGATGTTCCACACATCGCTGCCCTCTACCGTGCGGGAGAACTTGCCCTCGAAGTACGACAGGCGGCTGCTTACCTGGTTCATCAGGTCTTTCGAGCAGGCGGCGCTTATGGAGATAACGGTGTCGAACAAAAACAGCGTTACGGATTGGATCTGGTCGTCGGAATACACCGGCCCCAGCTTGGAGTCGCTGCTGGAGTTGGAGCAGCCGGAAAGAAACGCCGGCAGGGCGCAGGCAGCTGCCGCCCCCAAAGCCA
>CAVHGQ010000184.1:0-2681 GCA_963635335.1 Candidatus Melainabacteria bacterium
GCGACGCAAAGTCGAGATAAATGGTTGCCGATTACAGAACCCGGCTTATAGGCTCGCTCGCATTTCAATGCCGCCCTCCGGGCGGCATTCTTGTTTTAGTAGGGACAGACCCCTTTAGCACACGATAGTGCCCACGCCCGCCCAGCTCTGCCCGGCGCTGCATCTACTACGGCAGTGCCCCGACCAACGCAGACGTTTATCCCGCATTCGCGGCGTGGTCTTCGCCGATGTGGCGGATAAGGCCTGCTACCGCATCGCCGATGCCGCTTTGCAACAGCGCCAGGTAATCTTCCAACGCTTCGGCTTCATCGCTTGCCGCCACACTGGTTATGCCACCCCAGATGAAGCCCAGCCGTGCCCTATCGGCCGGGGAAAGCTCTTCTGCTGAAACCCCGATGCGCTCCAGCCAGTAGTCGGTAATGCGATTGCGCCCCCTGGTTGCAAGCCCGAGCAAACCGCTGCGCATCACCATGCGCGCTCTGCGATAGCGCTCCTCGATGCCAGGTTCGTTCTTCACAACGTCCAAATCGAGCGAGCCGCCCAAGGAAACCTCTACCACCACATCGATCAGGCGCGTGGGGATGTTCTCTTCCAGAAGGCGAACCGCCATATCGTCGATGTTCTCGAAGTGGTAATAGAACGTGTTGGGGTTCACGCCGGCGCGCTGGGTTAGCTGCTTCACGGTTATCGATTGGTACGGCTGCTCTTCCAGCAGCCCCCAAAACGCCTCCCTGATGCGCTCGACCGCCGAAGGGCCTGCCTGGTCTTTTCTGGGACGTGCCATGTTGCCCGCCTTTCGGTAATTAGATACTTCGTCTAATTTCGCTATTTTATTAGACACAGTGCCTAATTACCATAACAGCGTCGAAGAAAACCACTCGAGCAAAGGAGCAACATGTTCGAGAAACTTGGAAAGAAGGCGCTGGCCATCCCACTGGTTATGGCGCTTGGGCTGTGCTGCATACTCAGCATCGCCGTAGGCCCCATGCTGCGGGCAGAACCCCATAACGTTCCCTTCGCCATCGTGAACTTGGACAAAGGGGCGGTGACCCTAACCGGCAACACCAATGTAGGGCAGACGCTGGCCGACAAGTTGGTAAGCGGCGAGTCCTCGCTAGGGAACATAGGCAACGGCTCAAGCGATTCCGATGGGGACGATTCGAGCGAAGGATCTTCGGGCACCTCCAGCATGACCGATGCCATAAGCTGGACGCAGCTGGAAAGCGAGCAGGACCTGTCCGATGCCCTGGGCAACAACGAGCTGTACGGCGGCATCGTCATCCCCGCCAACTTTACCAGTCAGCAGGTAAGCAGCGCCGTAGGGACCGGCAGCGCGCCCGAGATTGCCGTGTACCTGAACAAGGGCAAGAACCCCCAGATGGCAAGCAGCATGCAGGCCACCATCGAAAACGCCGTGCTGCAAGCCGGTATCGCCTGCAACGTAGAGGTGGTGAACGATGCCGACGTGGGCGGCGGAAGCATGAGCTCGACCATGGCCGTTCAGATGATGGTGATGCCGCTGTTCATCATGACCATGATCGGGTCCATCCTGCTCTCAATGCTGTTCTGGAAGAACGACGTTACCGGCCTGAAGAAGCGAAACCCCCTTCTTGCCGCAGCGGTGCTTGCCATGCTTGTGGCCGCCTTCTCGGCCGTGGTAGCGGGGTTGGCGCAATTCGTGGACACCGTGGCCGGCGGCATGACGCTGCCTGCGCTGGACTTGTTCCTGTTCCTGTGGCTGGCCTGCGCCTGTTGCATGATGTGCTTCGTCTCGCTGTGCTGCCTGAGCTTTCCCCTTGGCGCGCTCGTGGCCGTGTGCACGTTCGCCTTCGGGATGAGCTGCGCCATGCTCTCGCCCGAGATGCTGCCGCAGCTGTGGGCCGACTGGGTGTACCCCTGGGCGCCGCAAGCGCACATCGGCAATGGCGTGCGCTCCATCGTGTACCTGGGACGCATGCCAGGCAGCGCCGATACGTACCCGCTGCTCGCATTCGGCGCAGTGGGAGTTGCGGCGTTGGTTACGGCTACGGCGGTTGCACAGTTCCGCGTGCGGAAAGAAGCGGCCGAAGGGAACAACGTCCCAACCAACACCGACCCGGAAAGCTAGCGAAGTCAAGCCCCACTCACAGGCAGCCATCCCGCGGCATCCGAGGCCAACCGGCCCCGTTGCCGATAGAGAACGCGTGCCGCAGAGCTGCCCACAGGCCGCAAACGTTCTGCAAATCCCATACAACGCCCCGTCCACAGATCGCTGTCTGCCAATTGACCGCCACCTCAAGAAACAACCGCCCCATAATCCCCCTGCCCATAACAAGAGTTTCACATGGATAACTTTTCTCGATACAATCAGGGAAACGAATTCACGTGCCGCGAAGAAAGGCCCGTCATGAACACCGAATACCTTATTCCCCGCGCCGCCGGAGCCTGCGCCTTGGCAGCCTGCTGCGCCTTTTCCGCCGCTGCCCTTTCGGGCTGCAACTCCAGTGCAGAACAAGACGCGGTTCAGCCCGTCGAACAGACGCAGACAGCTGAAGAGCCTCAGCAGGATTCCATCACCGCGCATGGATCTACCTACGAAAAGGCCGAGACCGTAACGGCAACCGCCACGCTATCTGGCAAGACGACGGCCATCGCAGTGGACGAATGGCTAAAGAACCCTTCCGGCCTTGACGTGATAGACG
>CAVHGQ010000184.1:2691-2867 GCA_963635335.1 Candidatus Melainabacteria bacterium
GTCATGAACACCGAATACCTTATCCCCCGCGCCGCCGGAGCCTGCGCCTTGGCTGACTGCTGCGCGTTTTCCGCTGCCGCCCTTTTTGGCTGCGGCTCCAGCGCAGAACAAGACGCAGCTCAGCCCGTCGAACAGACGCAGGCAACCGAAGAACCCCAGCAGGATTCCATCACCGC
>CAVHGQ010000185.1:0-2850 GCA_963635335.1 Candidatus Melainabacteria bacterium
ATTTCCTCAACCTTGTGCTGGTTGTTCGTTGCGATAACCACGGTCTTGCCCACGGCAAACCACCTTTCATTAGCTACAGAACGATATGTTCCACGTTGCCCAACGGCATGCGCAGCACGCGCTCACCGAACGAGGCGAAATCATCGATGTTCTCTGAAGAAGAGGCGAAGCGCCGGACGGGTTTGTTCCCTGGCACGGCCAATGCCTCGCGTCGGGAAAGCGCATCCTTGCAATCGAGCGACACCTCGGTTGCGGAGGAAATCAGCTTCACCCCACTGCCAACGACAGCGCCTATGAGCGCCTTCAACAAAGGGAAATGGGTGCACCCCATAACCAGGGTGTCAATGTCGCACCGGCGAAGCGGGTCCAGATAATCTTGCGCGATCTCCTGGAACTCGGGGCGGATATACACCTTCGAAGCCAGCGAGGTGTAGCTCTCGATGGGACCCTTCGCCATCTGGATGCCCAGCTCGGCAATCTCGACGAAGCGCGGCGTTGCAGTGGAGAACACCGTGATGCCCGCATCGATGTTGCGGATGGCGCGGGTATACACACCGGAATCCACCGTGCCCTGCGTGGCGATTACGCCCACGCGCTTGTTGTGCGTCGCCCTAGCGGCAGCGCGCGCTCCCGGCTCAACTACGCCGATAACCGGCACATCGAACGTTTTCTGGGCAATCTCGAGCCCCGCCGCTGTAGCGGTGTTGCAGGCAATGACGATGAGCTTCACGTCTTGCTGAACCAGCCAAGAGCAGATATTAAGGACGAACGATTGCACTTCGTCAAGGCTGCGCGGGCCGTAGGGGCAATGGGCGGTGTCGCCGTAATAGATAAGGTTCTCTTCGGGCAACAGCTTGATTATCTCGCGGGCAACCGTCAGGCCTCCGAAGCCGGAATCGAACACGCCAATAGGGCGATTATCATAAGCCATCGGTAACCTTTCTCTTCCGCCCGGTAAGCCGAAGCGCCACCAAAGCTCTTGCATGCGGAGGCTGCAACAAGCACGCTCGTACGCCGCAAGGCTCGGTGTACAACAAGGGTCACAGCCTGCAAGCAACTGTGACCCGGTGTTTCAGTGGTGCGCCCAGGGGGATTCGAACCCTCGACCTTCGGATTAGAAGTCCACTGCTCTATCCAGCTGAGCTATGGGCGCGCAGGTAAGGATTATAACGCACCCCACCCCGCTTGTTGCCAACCCATGCAAGGCACAGCAAACCGCCAGAAAGCGAAGAGCCGCTTGTGCGGCTCCCCTGGAATTAGTTATGCGTGATGATGCATACGCCCTTGTTAAGGTTCTCGTAGAACCACTGGGCATCCGAAACGGAAAGGTTCACGCAGCCGTGGCTGCCATTGGTTTTGTAGCGCGTTCCACCGAACGAAGACTGCCACGAAGCATCGTGCAGGCCAACGGAGTTGCCCACGAACGGCATCCAGTAGGAAACCTTCGTCTCGTAGTCCTTTTCGCCGTTGGACTTGTAGCCGATGAGCGTCGAAGGGCTCTGCTTGTTGTTCAGGTAGTACACGCCGGTGGGGGTTGCGCGGCCATCGACCGGTTTGCCGGAAACAACTCCGCAGGAATGAAGCAGGTTGCCGCTGGCATCGTAGTAACGAGCGGTCTGCTCGGAAAGGTCAACGTCCACATAGGCGCCCCAGTCGCGCTGGCCGGCACCGTTGTACACATCGCCGGTCTGGCTGCAGGGAATGTCCAAGGTGGTGGCTCCACCGGCTACCAACGTGTTGTACACATCCTGGGCAAGCGATTCGGTGTCGACCTTCCATCCATAGGTGCCTCCGGAAACGGTGCAGGCCTTGCCGTCTTCACGCGTCCAGGAACGGGTGGTGCCCACCGTGTTCATGCTGCCGGCGTTGTCTTCAACCCACTCGGTGACCATGTCCTGGTTGATGACCAGAGAGTAGTCGTCGGGGTTCACATAGATCCAGCTGCCGAACGTGGCCTTGTCGATAGTGGCGGCCTTGACCGAGCCGTTCAGCATGAGAGAGAGGCTGCTGGGGAACAGGGTGTTGGCCTGCTGTACCGCAGCGGCCAGTCGCTGGTCAGAGGAAACAACCTTAGGTTTGATTAACTCGTCGTCGGTGACCTCGCATTCAGTCCTCATCTCGCGCAGGCAGTCGGCAGCCTTACGGCAGAGCTTGTCGGCATCGATCTGGTTGCCGTAAACCTCGGCCTTGGGAACGAAGGCATCGACGGATTCGCTGTAGGTAACCGTTGCATTCTTCGAGGCATCTTGCTCCTCGTTGAACGCCTCTACCTTTTCCTTGACCACGTCATCGATGGAGCCCTCTTCATAAGAGGCCACAACCACGTCGGAAATATCGTGCTGCTTGAACACCTCGATGAACCAAAGGGCGATGTTCTGGTTGGCCGCGGCATCGGAAGCGATCTTCGCAGAGTCGATCTGGAGGTCGGTTTCGCCTTGGCCAAGGCTGAGCGTGAAGCCCTTGCCAGAAATGGTGAGCGTGTACTTGTCGGCCTGATTCTGGATCTGCTGAGCAAGATCGCCGCTTGCCTCAAGCGACACGTCTTCGTTGTTCAGTTTGGTGTTGGGGAAGAAATGCCCGCTGAAGAACAGCGCGCCGCCGCCGTAAACGATGGCAAGTATAAGAACTAGAACGCCCGCCACGATAAGCGGCACTTTCTTGGAGCCCTTCTTCATGGGCGCTTGGGCACCATAGCCGTTGCCGTAGGGCATTTTGCCTTGGGCAGTAGGATGGAACGCGGTGGTTTCCGCAGCGTTTTTGGAAGGAGCAGTTTTCGCAGGTGACGCAGCATGCTTGCCCTGAGGTTGATCTGCCTTCGAGCCGAAACCGTTCTTGCCCTTCATATAGCCC
>CAVHGQ010000186.1:0-2840 GCA_963635335.1 Candidatus Melainabacteria bacterium
AGGTAGAGCTTAAGGTTGGCCACCGTCGTGTACTTGCCGATGAGCTTGTCGAGCTCAACAAGGTACTCCTGCTTCTGGGCATCGGTTAGGTCGTCGCGCTCCTTCAGCAGCGAAACGTCGATCGACTGGGTGGCGATATCGCGCACAGTACGATCGATCGAGCCCTTGCCCTGAGTGCCCGTCCAATCCCAGAACATCCAGGACGTGGCGCCGGAATCGGGGCTTTGCTTCTGCGTTTCCTTCAAAAGGACGTCCTTGGCAAGGTAGGTGGCCTCTACGTCGGCATCGGGCCAAACGCGGAGCATCTTGGCATCGCCGTCAATCTCGCCGCCGGTAAGGGAGGTGCCATCGTCAACCAGCTGGAGGTTTTGGTCGCCCATCTCGACCACATCGCCGCTGGCAAGCTGTGCCGAAACATCGTCAGATGCAGATTCCGCAGAGGCAGTGCTTGAGTCGCCCACTGTGCTATAGGGGCGCTCGGCCACGGCGCCGTTCGCGATCTTCAGCGCACCGCCGTCGTAATAATCGCTGTTGCGGAAATCGCTATTGCCGTCCGCATCCAGCGCAAGCTTATAGGTGAAGGTGAACAGAGTGCCCGCCGCAACCGTTCCGTCCGCGCGTTTAAGCTGGCCGCTGTAGAGCGCGCCCGCATGGGTGCCGGAGCCGAAGACGAGCGTGGAGCCCGCCCAGTCGGAGCTGGTGAACGCACCGTTCTCGTAAATGGTGGATTTGGAGCCCGAAGCCTCGGTGACCTCGATCTTCAAGTCCTTAACGCTCGCGCTGCCGACAAGGGCCTTAAGAGCGGCATCACCACTCCCCTCGCCTTCTTTATAAGAGGCTCCGTCCTTGCTTGCGCCATCGCCGTCAACCACTTCGACGTTCGAGAAACCGCTGATGTAGTCCTGGAAGTTCACGTAGTCCGCATCCGATAGGCCCACCTGGGTGTTCAACGTGTAGGAACCCGTGGTGCCGCCCGTGGTCTCATCGCGCGTAACGCCCGGCGTGGACTTGGCAATGGAAAGGGATGCGGTTATCCAGCTGGAAATTTCCTTGGAAACCGGCTTGGTGTCGCTCGATTTCCAGGCGCCGAAACCCGCTCCGTTGCTAAGCGTCACGTTGTAGAGCTGGGTCAGCGCATCGATATCGCTGGTCTTGCCCGTGGCCGCGTTCGCCGCATCGTAGAGGCTCTGCACATCGGTCTGGGTTTTGTAGGTGATGTTGCTCACCTTAGTGGCATGCACGAAGCCGCGGTATTCAACCACCAGGGAATTCGATTTGAAGTTTGAATTCGTGACAAGGGCGCCCACTTTGTCGTTGGTCAGGGCACTTTCGCCCAATGCGTCGTAGACGTTGTCGGACATGTTGCCCGCATAGTAAACGTAGATGGACATCGGATTCGTGCCGCTGTAGGTGCCGCCCTGATAAGGCAAGGTGTTGCGGTAGATGCCCGCACTGTTCGGATCCCAATACACATCGCCGGTCATGTCCACCCATTCGCCATCGACGAACTTCTGCCATGTGGAATCGCCACCGGCATTCTGCGCAGGAATGGGGCCGCAACCGCCAGCGCCCTCAGCCTCGCTGATGGAAGGCGTCGGGCTCGCGAACAGCTGCGTGATGTGGGTGTACTTGCCGGCATCCAGGCCTTCGACCTCGTTGCCCGCGGCATCCTTCACAACCGAGCCGTTCATGGTGTCCCCGGCCGAGAAACGCCCGGATAAGCCGCCACTATAGTAAGGCTTCCCGGTGTCAAATAAGGCGCCGGCATTAACTTGGGTGTTCCTGTTGGTTCCGGTGGCAAGATCGGTTAGCCCAAGGCTCCATTCGGCCTCAAGGTTGGTAACCGTGGCCGTATCGGTGGAAGAGCCGCTCTTCGAAAGCCTTGGCATGAAGGCATGGCCGGTGGCGCTGGCGCGATAGGCCCACTGCCCGTAATAGGAGTAGCTGCCGTAGTCGTTCGGCCAGGCATTGCCGCCGTTTCCGGCGACAAGGGTAGCGTCACCCGTGTGGCAAACGAGCTGCGCCGTTGTCTCGTAGGTATCGTTCGATGCCGAGGGGCTTCCGCCTACCTTCGTGAAGAAGCCGATCGTGATGGTGTTGTCGCTTGCGCGGTCGATAGTGCTGCCCGCATCCCATGGCAGGGAGATCTGGTAGCCGTACATGGATCCGCTCGAACCGATGGTGGGGTTGCCGTTCATGTCGGAAGCCGTGGCCATGGTGAAGTTGCGCTTGCCATCCACTGAGCCGTCGAGCATCTTCCAGGAGCCGTCGGATTTCTGGTAGTACGCGCACATGCCGGAGCCGTCGATGCTCTGGTTCGAGACCTTAGCGCCCGTGGGAGGCGTGGTAAGGCTCAGAGAGCTCTCGGTCTTCACGTACAGGTAGCCGTCGGACCACTTCTGCCAATTGGCCACGTTGATGGTCATCTTCCAGAAGATTACGTCGTCGCTTACCCACTCGGAGTCCATGTAGGCAGCCTGCTGCTCGGTGACGGTGCCCGTAATGGCGGTAGTCGACGATTTGGCGCTGGTGCTATCGAAGCTGCCGTTGCCAACCGCAACTTTGTCGGTGAAACTGCCGGAGTCGGACTTGTCGCCCACATCGAGGGTACCCAGGTACTGCGGGAACGTCGCTTGAAGCGTTGTGCTAGGAGAATTGAAGATGTGCAAGCGCCAGCTGCCGGCTTTCGCGCTGGAGCTGTTCCCGTTGCCATCGCAATAGTTGTACCAGCCGCGGTTGCGCTGCCCGATGGCGCTTGAGGTCGTACGCGGGTCAATGACGATGTAGCTGTACTTGCCCTCGTTGTTCTTGCTGGCGCTGCGGTAGACCACCACCTGCTG
>CAVHGQ010000187.1:0-2764 GCA_963635335.1 Candidatus Melainabacteria bacterium
TCGCCCCAAACCTCTTCGGCCACGGCCTTGATAAGGGCGATCTTCTTCCACTGGTCCTCGGGCTCGATGATGTTGCCCTCTTCGGTGGAAGAGAAGCCGCACTGGGGGCTGATGCACAGATTGCGCAGGGGCACGTACTTCGCGGCCTCCTCGATGCGGTGCTTCAGGTCCTTCGGGTCTTCCAGGGCGCCGTCCTTCGAGGTAACCAGGCCAAGCACAACCTTCTGGTCGGCAATGTGGGAAAGCGGGCCGAAGTCGCCGGCGCGCTCGGAGTCGTACTCCAGGAAGAAGCCGTCCACCTTCAGGTTGGGGAACAGGATGGGCGCCACCGGGTCGTAGCCGCCGGAAGAGAACCAGGTGGAACGGAAGTTGCCGCGGCAGATATGGATGGTGACGGTAAGGTCTTCGGGCTTGTCGCGCAGCGACTCGTTGATCAGGTTCACGTAGTCGCGCTCGAGCTTGTCAAGGTCGAAGCCGCGGGCCTCGTAGGCGGCGCGCTTGTCGGCGTCGCAGAACTCGCCCCAAGAGGTGTCATCGAACTGCAGGTAGCGGCAGCCAGCATCGTAGAAGGCCTTCACGGCATCGCGGTAGGCGGCGGCGATGTCGGCGTACAGCAGCTCCTCGTTGTCCTTGTAGCGCTCGATGGGGGTGTAATGCTCTTCGCGCACGCAGCAGATAAGGTGCAGCATTGTGGGCGAGGGGATGGTCTGCTTCACCAGCGTGTCACCGGCAGCTTCCTGGGTGAACTTGAAGTGGTCCAGGAACGGATGCTCGCCGAAGCCCACCTTGTCGGTGATAACGACGGTCTTCGATTTGGGCTGGTGTCCCTGGAAATGCACCGACCAATGCTCGGCGCCCACTTCCTCGGTGCCCTCCAGCTCGGTAAGGAAGTCGAGGTGCCACATGGAGCGGCGGAACTCGCCGTCGGTCACGGCCTGCAGGCCGGAAGCCTTTTCCTGCGCTACCAGCTCTTTGATGGCAGCGTCTTCCGCTGCAGTCAGCTCGGCCTGGGAAATCTTTCCCTCGACGAAATCCTTGCGGGCGGCCTTCAGCGCTTCGGGGCGCAGGAAGCTGCCCACGATGTCGTAGTGGAACGGTGCGTTTGCCATGGTGGCTCTCCTTTTGGTTGGTTGGTAATCGGTTGATGCTGAACAGCGTTCGCTGGTTTGGTCAACGCAATCGATTATAGGAAGGAAAGAACCCCTACGGTTATAGGGGTTCTTTCGTGCTAGCTATCGGCTTGCGCCGGATATGTCGTTGCGGGTTAGTCCAGCTTGGCGAATGCCTGGGCAAGGTCCCAGATGATGTCGTCGGCATCTTCGGTGCCGATGGAAAGGCGGATGGTTGCAGGGGTGATGCCCTGGTCGGCCAGCTCTTCCTCGGTAAGCTGGGAATGCGTGGTGGTTGCCGGGTGGATTGCCAGGCTCTTCACATCGGCGACGTTGGCCAACAGAGAGAAGATCTGCAGGCTGTCGATGAACTTCCAAGCCTCATCCTTTCCGCCCTTGATCTCGAACGTGAAGATGGAGGCACCGCCGTTGGGGAAGTACTTCTGGTACAGCTCATGGTCGGGGTGGTCGGGCAGGCTGGGGTGGTTCACCTTTGCCACGTGCGGGTCGTTCTGCAGGAACTCGACAACCTTCTTGGTGTTCTCGGCATGACGGTCCAGGCGAAGCGAAAGCGTCTCGGTGCCCTGCAGCAGGATCCATGCGTTGAAGGGGCTGATGCAGGCGCCCTGGTCGCGAAGGAGGATGGCGCGAACATAGGTTGCGAAGGCGGCCGGTCCTACCGCATCGGCGAAGCTCACGCCATGGTAGCTGGGGTTGGGCTCGGCGATCTCGGCGAACTTGCCGGAAGCCTTCCAATCGAAGTTGCCGCCGTCGACGATCACACCGCCCAGGGAAGAGCCGTGGCCACCGATGAACTTGGTTGCGGAGTGCACAACGATGTTGGCGCCGTGCTCAAGCGGACGGAACAGGTAGGGGGTGCCGAAGGTGTTGTCCACCACGACGGGCAGGCCGTGCTTCTTGGCGATCTCGGAGATGGCGTCGATGTTGGGGATGTCGGAGTTGGGGTTGCCCAGGGTTTCCAGGTAGATGACGGTGGTGTTGTCCTGGATGGCGCCTTCCACTTCCTCGAGGTTGTGGGCATCGACGAAGGTGGTCTCAACGCCGAACTGCGAAAGGGTGTGGGCAAGCAGGTTGTAGGAGCCGCCGTAGATGGTCTTCTGCGCAACTACGTGGTCGCCCTTCTGGGCAAGCGCTTCCAGCGTGTAGGTGATGGCAGCGGCGCCGGATGCGACAGCCAGGCCTGCCACGCCGCCTTCAAGAGCGGCGATGCGGTCCTCGAACACGCCCTGGGTGGAATTGGTAAGGCGGCCGTAGATGTTGCCCGCGTCTGCCAGGCCGAAGCGGTCGGCTGCATGCTGGGAGTTGCGGAACACGTAGGAAGTGGTTTGGTAGATCGGCACGGCGCGTGCGTCGCTTGCCGGGTCGGCCTCTTCCTGGCCAACATGGAGGGCGAGGGTGTCGAACTTGAAGGTGTGGTCGGGGTTGTTTACGAACTGGCTCATTGCAAGTTCCTTTCGTTATGTTCAGGAGGGTTTGCTTTCCGTTTGCTAGCAGATCGCAGTAAACCGCTACAACCCCATCGGGTCAATAGGAATTCGCAGAAAAGCGCAGTTCAGGGGCATGGTTAAATCGGATAGCCTGGTATTAGGGAAAACCTATACCAGCAATTCACCTGCGAAAACCAAGCGGAAATC
>CAVHGQ010000188.1:0-2730 GCA_963635335.1 Candidatus Melainabacteria bacterium
GAGGCTGGCCGTTGTAGGTGTACGTCTGGTCGCTGCAGGTGACCTGAAGGCCGTCAGCCTTGGCAACGCTGATGTTGTAGCTGCTTTCTGCGGTGTTGGAGTAGTTGGGGTTGGTGGCCTTAACAAAAACCGTGGTGAGACCAGCATCGGTTCGAGTGGGAGCCTCGGAAGACCATTTTACGTTATCCGTGGAATACTCGATCGTGGTGCCCTCGGCGTCGCTAACTTCAACGGTGCCGCTGTGAGCGTTCCCGTCATATGTGCCTTTGTAGTCTGTGCAGTTAAGGCTCAGATCGCCTGCTTTGCGGATGGTGTACTCCCTGTCGTACGAACCGGTATAACCATTCGTAGCTTCAATATGAACGGAGATGGTGCCAGGAGTTACGAAATCGGTAGTCTCCACGCCGTTGCGCTTGTAGGAGACCGTGTAATTGGTGCCCTCGGCAAGGACATCACCTTTCGCGTTTTTAAGTTCAGGAATGAATTTATGAACCTGCTTGTCATAGGTAACGTCGCTCGGATTGCCTATAAGCGAAGGGATTTCCTTTAGTTCCAAAGTACCAGCATCACGCCAGATGGGAAATAGTACACTCCAAGCACTTAAGTATTGAACCTTGTACGTGCATGTTCCCGATTCTTTGGGGGTGAAAGTACCAGTTGAGTCCTTGCTGATTTTTTGATTATCATCTCCGTCAAGGCGATATGTTTTTTCGCCCTCAAACTCCTTAAGGAAACCGTAGACATCATCCATGGTAAGAGTTCCCTTATAAGTTTGGGATTTATCAGCAGCAGGCACAGCAGGATAGAGGCTTGCTAGATTCTCAGAGCCCGATCCCCCCCCGTTGCTGGGGTTACTGGGGCTGCTCAGGGGAAGCTCCTCCGACTGCTCCTCTACTTCAGTTTCATCGGCAACAACGTCAGTCGTCTCACTTGTCGTTTCCCCGCTATTCAAGGAGCCTTCATCGGCGGGATTACCCTGGCCGTCTGCCTGCTCCTGGGTTTCGCTGCCTTGCTCGCCTTCGCCTTCTGCCCATGCGCTTGTGGGTACCAGGCCCACTACCAGCACGAGCGAGAAGAAGACCGCGAGCAACCGCTTTGACAGCGGCAACTGTGCTTCAGTCCTGTTCATTTACGTACCCCTACTCCTAGTTCGACTACATAATCTGTTCTAGTTTATCAACATCCGCGAAAAGCGCAAGTCAAGCGCCTTGTCAAGTCAACTTCCTCTTGAAGCGCGCCGGTCGGCGCGCAACGCGAACGAGATGTTGTAGGTACAGCGCGAGCAGGGCTGCACTATCGCGTGCTAAAGGGGTCTCAGACCTGCCCGGCGAGCTATCTGCAACGGCGGGTCGGTGCCTCGGCCCGCGGCGCGGGCGGGCTGCAAACATGTGTCAGTGGGGACAGACCCCTTTAGCACGCGATAGTGGCCACGCCCGACTAGCTCTGTCCGACGCTTCATCTGCAACGGCTGGGCGGTGCCCCGACCCACGGCGCGGGCGGGCTGCAAACATAAGAAAAGGCCGCCCGGAGGCGGCCTTTTGATTGTGGTGGTCGGGGCGGGACTTGAACCCGCGACACGCGGATTTTCAATCCGCTGCTCTACCAGCTGAGCTACCCAACCGAAAAGCATCATTGCTGACGCGAAAAAGTACATTACGGCAGTGCGCGCATTAAGTCAAGCACTTTATGCCAACCCGAAAGCAAGCTCCACTTCTTCCCGCATCGCTCGCTGAGACCCCCCTATGGGAACGTGCAACGGCAGCCAGCGAAAGCCAGCAGTAAGGGCGAACCCTACTCCCAGGCGCTGCGACCCTGCAGAGCGCGCTTGCCGATGTCGGAGCGGTACTGCACGCCCTCGAAAGTGATGAGCTTGCAGGCTTCATACGCACGGTTGCGCGCCTGCTCGAACGTACTGCCAAGGGCAACGACGTTCAGCACGCGGCCGCCGGCGGTGATCAGCTCGCCATCGGGGTTCAGCGCGGTACCGGCATGGAACACGATAACGTCGTCGAGCGCTTCGGCTTCCTCCACGCCCAGGATAACCTTGCCCTTCTCGTAAGATCCGGGGTAGCCCTCGCTGGCAAGCACGACGCTTACCGCCCACTGGTCCGACCAATCAAGGACGATGTCCTCGGGGCGGCCTTCGGCAACCGCCAGCATGATGTTCACCAAATCGCCCTTCAGGCGCGGCAACACAACCTGGGTTTCCGGATCTCCGAAACGGGCGTTGAATTCCAGCACCTTCGGCCCTTCGGGGGTAAGCATGAAACCGCCGTACAGGCAGCCGCGGTAGTCGTGTTCGAACGGGGCCTTGGCAGTGGCAGCAGCGGAGGTTTCCATGATGGACACCATGGTTGCCATTTCCTCGTCGGTGACGATAGGCACAGGAGAGTACACGCCCATGCCGCCCGTGTTGGGGCCAAGGTCGCCGTCGTAGGCGCGCTTGTGATCCTGCGCGGGGGCCATGCAAAACGCCTTGCCGTTGGAAACGAACGCCAGAAGCGAGCATTCAGGGCCGGTAAGGCATTCTTCTATCACGACCTTGCTGCCCGCGTCGCCGAAGCTTCCGGCAAAGCATGCGTCGACGGCGTCGAGCGCGGCTTCCAGGGTTTCGGCGACAACAACGCCCTTGCCGGCTGCAAGGCCATCGGCCTTCACCACCAAGGGAGCGCCCAGCTCTTCGCAGTACGCGCGGGCGGAGGCCGCATCGGTGAAGCTCTGGTAGCGTGC
>CAVHGQ010000189.1:0-2722 GCA_963635335.1 Candidatus Melainabacteria bacterium
AGGAAGCTCCCAAGAAGGAAGAGAAGCCTGCTGAGGAGCCTAAGGCAGAAGAGGCAGCAGCCGAGGAAGCACCTGCCGAGGAGAAGGCTGAATAGCTTTCCCACGGTTGCATAGCATCCGAACCTCAAGGGGATCCGATCCGTCGGATCCCCTTTCTTGTGCTTTGGTGGGCGTTGCGGTGGGGCATTGGCGGCCTGGACCTTTGTTGAGCCGTTGATAGGCGGGGTGGTGGCTACCGGGTCGATGCGCGATGCCGGCTCGACGCGTCCCATGCCGCCGCGTGGCGGCGATCCAATGGGCATTGCGTTAGCGCCCGGCAACGTCTTGATGGCGGTATCGTGTCGCTTTCCCGCCTGCCGTCCCCGATGGCTACCATGGGTAGTGCTCTGCAACGAAAGGATGTGCTGCCCAGATGAACAACCGTGGAAGTGCCTGGAAATACCGAATGGCCCAATGGATGATGGGCAGGTACGGCATCGACGAGCTGATGCAGTTCCTGATGATCGTTGCGTGCGCCCTGATCGTCATCAACTTCTTCGTGCATTCCGGCATTCTTTCCACTGTTTCGCTGGTGCTGATGGTGCTCGCCATCTTCCGGTGCTATTCCCGTAACATCCCTGCGCGCCGCAAGGAACTCGATGTGTACCTGCGCGTGATGGAGAAGCCCAAGGCCTGGTGGCGCCTTACGAACAAGCGCTACGTGAACCGCAAGACCACGCTGTACTTCAAGTGCAAAGGCTGCGGCGCCATGCTGAACGTGCCGAAGGGCAAGGGCAAGATGCGCGTCACCTGCCCCAAATGCGGCACCGTGGTAGAGAAGAAGTCGTAGGGGTGCCTTCGAATTCTTGGACACCCGTAGAGCATCGTGCCTTGCGTAGGTCTGGCAGTCGTTGCGCTTCGCGCAAGTCGTCAAAATGATTTTGACCCTAAATGTCATGGAATCGACATAATGTGTTCGTATTTATTCCTGAATACAACATATAGCGTATATATAGCGGTCAAATTTCTTTGCCGCTTATAAAATCAAGGGGTTATTTCAAAAAATCTTCGGCGTAATATAGCCCTCGCTCCCGCGGAAGACGCAACTTCTACGGGAAGTAGCGTGCGCGGTGCATCCAACGCATCCCGCACCGAGCCTCTTCGGCAATTAGGCGGCAAAACCGCCTTCACTATAGAAATGGGGTACGCATGAAGATCATCAAACGCGACGGTTCAGAGGCAAATTTCGATTTGCTCAAGATCGCCAACGCCATCAAGGGCGCTAGCGACGAGTCCCCCGAGGAAGAACGCCTTACCGCAAGGCAGATCGACTACGCCGCCCACAACGTGGCCGATACGTGCGAGGCCATGGCCCACACGGTTTCCGTCGAAGAAGTGCAGGACCTGGTCGAAAACGAGATCATGGCGCTGCACAAGTTCGAGGTGGCACGCCGCTACATCATCTACCGCTACGTGCAGAACCTGAAGCGTCAGTCCAACACCACTGACGACAAGATCCTGGCTCTTATCGAGTGCAACAACGAAGAGGTCAAGCAGGAGAACTCCAACAAGAACCCCACCGTGAACTCCGTCCAGCGCGACTACATGGCCGGCGAGGTTTCCAAGGACCTGGCAACGCGCATCCTGCTCCCCGAAGACGTGGTGCGCGCCCATGAAGAGGGCATCATCCACTTCCACGACTCCGACTACTTCGCCCAGCACATGCACAACTGCGACCTGGTGAACCTGGAGGACATGCTGCAGAACGGTACGGTTATCTCGGGCACGCTGATCGAGAAGCCGCACAGCTTCAGCACGGCTTGCAACATCGCCACGCAGATCATCGCGCAGGTGGCATCCAGCCAGTACGGCGGCCAGTCCATCTCCCTTACCCATCTGGCCCCGTTCGTGGAGGTGAGCCGCAAGAAGATCCGCGCCGACGTGATCCGTGAGCTGAACGAGGTGGGTGTGGAGCCCAACTCCGAGCAGCTTTCGCGCATCGTCGAGTCGCGCCTGCGCGACGAGGTGCGCCGCGGCGTGCAGACCATCCAGTACCAGGTGGTCACCCTGATGACCACCAACGGCCAGGCTCCGTTCGTCACGGTGTTCATGTACCTGAACGAAGCCCGCTCTGAACAGGAGAAATCCGACCTGGCCATCATCATCGAGGAAGTGCTGCGCCAGCGCTACGAGGGCGTGAAGAACGAGGCGGGCGTGTGGATCACCCCGGCGTTCCCGAAGCTGATCTATGTGCTCGAGGAAGACAATGTTTCCGAGGGATCGCCGTATTTCTACCTTACCCAGCTCGCGGCCAAGTGCACCGCCAAGCGCATGGTGCCCGACTACATCTCCGAGAAGAAGATGCGCGAGCTGAAGCTTTCCAAGGGCGAGACCGAGGGCAACGGCGACTGCTACACCTGCATGGGCTGCCGCAGCTTCCTTACGCCCGACCGTTCCGGCAACGGCTACAACAACGTGGCCAACGCCGGCAACTACGAGCCGGGCAAGCCGAAGTACTACGGCCGCTTCAACCAGGGCGTGGTCACCATCAACCTGGTTGACGTTGCCTGCTCTTCCTATCGCGACATGGACAAGTTCTGGCAGATCTTCGAAGAGCGCCTGGAGCTGTGCAAGAAGGCGCTGATGTGCCGCCACAACCGCCTGAAGGGCACGCTTTCCGACGCTGCTCCCATCCTGTGGCAGTACGGCGCCCTGGCGCGCTTGAAGAAGGGCGAGCCCATCG
>CAVHGQ010000190.1:0-2704 GCA_963635335.1 Candidatus Melainabacteria bacterium
CAATGGCTGACGTGACACCCGTGGATTACATCTGGAAGAACGGCGAGGCAGTGCCGTGGGAACAGGCCACCACGCACGTCCTTACCCATGCGCT
The DNA here is from genome assembly GCA_963635335.1 of Candidatus Melainabacteria bacterium. Lineage (GTDB taxonomy): Bacteria > Actinomycetota > Coriobacteriia > Coriobacteriales > Eggerthellaceae > Anaerotardibacter. The sequence goes on from CAVHGQ010000190.1 coordinate 95, forward strand.
GCATTACGGCTCCGGCGTTTTCGAGGGCATCCGCTGCTACCACAACGAAGACACCGACGAAGCCGTCATCTTCCGCCTTCGCGACCATATGGAGCGCCTGCACCGCAGCGCCAAGATCGCGATGATCGACCTGCCTTACACGGTGGACGAGCTGTGCGATGCCACGGTTGACATCATCAAGAAGAACAACCTGAAGTCTTGCTACATCCGTCCGCTGGTGTACTACGGCTACGGCCAGATGGGCGTGGACCCCACCGGCGCTCCCGTCGACGTGGTCATCGCCGTGTGGCCTTGGGGTGCCTACATGGGCGAAGACGCGCTGAAGAACGGCATCGCCATGGGCGTTTCCTCTTGGCGCCAGCGTTCCTTCAACGCCATCCCGCCGGCCGTGAAGTCGTCCGCTTCCTACATGAACTCCATCCTGGCAAAGCTCGAGGCCAAGAGCCACGGCTATGCCGAGGCCGTCATGCTCAACGAGCAGGGCTATGTGTGCGAGGGCACGGGCGAGAACCTGTTCGTGGTCCGCAACGGCATTGTTTCCACTCCGCCGCTGTCCGACGGCCTGCTTGAGGGCATCACCCGCGACACCATCCTCACGCTGTGCTGCGACATGGACATCCCCGCAATCGAGGAATCCCTTACCCGCTCCGACCTGTACATTGCCGACGAGATGTTCCTCACCGGCTCCGCGGCAGAGCTCACGCCTGTCGCCAGCGTCGATGAGCGCAAGATCGGCGGCATGGGTCCGGTAACCGAGCAGCTGCAGAAGCGCTACTTCGACGTTGCGTACGGCAAGGTGCCCGAGTACGAGGATTGGATCACCCGCATCAAGTAAACCTCTATGGGTTAGCGAACATTGAAATCGAGCCGCATCTTCGGGAAGCACCCGGATGCGGCTCGATTGCTGAAAAGGGCTGCTGAACGGGGCTTTCCCGCGAAGCAGCAGCAGGCGCCGGCCCAGCGCCAGGGCGGTGCCGGGTTAGTCCCAAGCCAGCGATTAGTCTGGCGGCCGGGCGAACATCAAGGCACGCCAGGACAGGGCTCGGCGGCAAGGAACAACAGGGAACGGAAGGTAGCGATGGCAGAGATACGCACGAAGGAAGTAGACGACCTGCTAGAGGTTCTTGCGGGTCTTACCAGCCCCGACGAAATTTTCGCCCTTCTGGAAGACCTGTTCACCGTGCGCGAGATCAAGGACACCTCCCAGCGCTTGGACGTGGCGCGTATGCTGCGCGACGGCAGCTCGTACGCGGTGATAGAGAAGGCAACGGGCGCTTCGGCCACCACCATCGCCCGCGTGTCGAAGGCGCTGAACTACGGCGCCGGTGGCTATCAGTGCGCGTTCAAGGTGCTCGACGCGAAAGACGCCGCCGAAGAGTAGTAGCACCACCCCCCACTCCACGGAAAGGAACACCCGCCATGGGCTCTGTCTTGGCATTCGCCAAACGAAAGAACGTCGAGGTCTCGGTTCAGCGCTACCTCATCGATGCGCTGGGAGCCATGGCGCAAGGCCTGTTCGCCTCGCTGCTTATGGGCACTATTCTTTCCACCATCGGCCAACAGGCCGGCATCGAAGTGCTGGTGCAGGTGGGCGATTTTGCCAAGGCCGCGGCGGGCCCGGCCATGGCCGTTTCCATCGGCTTCGCCCTGAAGGCTCCGTCGTTGGTGCTGTTTTCCCTGGTGGCAGTGGGTTCTGCCGCCAATAGCCTGGGTGGAGCCGGTGGCCCGCTGGCGGTTCTGGTGGTTGCCATCGTTGCCAGCGAGTGCGGCAAGTTGGTGGCGGGCGAAACCAAGATCGACATCCTGGTAACCCCGTCGGTCACCATCTTGGTGGGCTGCCTGCTTTCCATGGCCTGCGCCCCCAGCATCGGCGCGGGCGCCACGGCGGTTGGCTCGCTCATCATGTGGGCAACCGACCTTCAGCCCTTCTTCATGGGAATCCTGGTATCCGCCCTGGTGGGCATCGCGCTTACCCTGCCCATTTCCTCTGCGGCAATCTGCGCCGCGCTCAGCCTTACCGGCCTGGCCGGCGGCGCGGCGGTTGCCGGCTGCTGTGCGCAGATGGTGGGCTTCGCCGTTATGAGCTTCAAGGAAAACCGCTGGGGCGGCCTTATCTCGCAGGGCCTGGGCACGTCCATGCTGCAGATGGGCAACATCGTGCGCAACCCCCGCATCTGGATCCCGCCCACGCTGGCCTCCATGATCACCGGCCCTATTGCCACCTGCTTGTTCCAGCTGAAGATGAACGGCCCGGCCATTTCATCGGGCATGGGCACGTGCGGCCTGGTCGGCCCCATCGGTGTGTACACCGGCTGGGTAGCCGACATTGCCTCGGGCGCCATGGCGTCCATCACTGCTATGGACTGGGCGGGCCTGGTGCTTATCTGCTTCGTGCTGCCCGCGGTGCTCACCTACGCGTTCGGCCAGATCCTGCGCAAGATGGGCTGGATCAAGGAAGGCGACCTTAAGCTGGAATCCGCCGATGACATGGTGAAGGCGGAAGACTAGGCCATGGCCGCGCCCGAGGAAAAGCCCGAGGAAACGCCCCTGGAAGGGTCTGCGGAAACGCCCGCGGAAGAGCCGCGTGCGGCGTCCGAGGGTGCCGAGACC
>CAVHGQ010000191.1:0-2664 GCA_963635335.1 Candidatus Melainabacteria bacterium
CCCTGCTGATGGGCCACGCCTGCATCTGCTTCCAGGATTTCGAGGCGCTTCTCTCCACCAGCGAAGGCAAGCACAAAGCTTGGAATCTGCTGAAACAGCTGCGGTCCCTGCCGGTCTGTTAGGGACAGTCCCTCTTTAGCACGGGGGGGACCGCGGACGATTTTCCGTACGCTAGGCAGCGCCCAACGGCCAATGCCACCCCGTTCCTCACCGCCCAACCCGGCACCAGCACCTGGCGCATCGCTCCATCGGCTGACCGCCCTGGCGCCGGCACCAGCCACCCGCCCTGGCCTGCACCATAAGTTACATTCCGCTACACGCCGCAGGCCAGCACGCCGGGGGTGGTATCCTTTCCTATATCCTTCGAAACAGACGCAGCCCCGCCTTCTGCAACCGACGGGGCTTCCAACCGAAAGGCATGCACATGGCAAACAAGAGCCTATCCGGCCAACACAGCGAGCAGACCATCCTGGTCACCGGCGGCGCGGGCTTCATCGGCAGCCACACCTGCGTTGAGCTGCTGGAACAGGGTTACAACGTGGTCATTCTGGACGACCTGTCCAATTCCAGCCTGGTGGCGGTCGATCGCATCCGCGAGCTCACCAATGCTTCCGCCGAGCAGCTGAAGTTCGTTGAGGCCTCCATCCTGGATCGCGAGGCGTGCGAGCGCACCTTCACCGAGAACAGCATCGACGCCATCATCCACTTCGCCGGCTTCAAGGCCGTGGGCGAAAGCACCCAGAAGCCGCTCGAGTACTACTGGAACAACGTGGCCGGCTCGCTGGTCCTGTTCGATGTGGCGCGCAACCACGGCGTGAAGAACGTCATCTTCTCGTCTTCCGCCACGGTGTACGGCGAGCCCGAACAGATTCCCATCACCGAGAACTGCCCGCTGCACGAGGCCACCAATCCCTACGGCGAGACCAAGGCGATGCTCGAGCGCATCCTTACCGATTTCTACCGCGCCGACGATGAGTGGAACGTGGTGTTGCTTCGTTACTTCAACCCCATCGGCGCGCATGTTTCCGGCCGCATCGGCGAAGACCCGAAGGACATCCCGAACAACCTGCTTCCCTACGTTGCCCAAGTGGCCGTGGGCAAGCTGCAGTGCATCCAGGTGTTCGGCAACGACTACCCCACGCCCGACGGCACCGGCGTGCGCGACTACATCCATGTGGTTGACCTGGCGCGCGGCCATGTGAAGGCGCTGGACTACATGGGCGGCAAGGTTGGCACCGGCAAGGCCATCGGCCTGGGCTCGCTTGAGGGCAAGGCTGCCGCAGACGGCACGCGCACCGGCGTTGCCATCTTCAACCTGGGCACCGGCACCGGCTCTTCCGTGCTGGACGTTATCCACGCGTTCGGAAAGGCCTGCGGCAAGGAGCTTCCCTACAAGATCTGCCCGCGCCGCCCTGGCGACATCGCCACCAACTACGCCGCGTGCGACAAGGCCCGCGAAGAGCTGGGCTGGGTTGCCGAATACGACCTGGCGCGCATGTGCGAAGACGCCTGGCGCTGGCAGTCCAACAACCCGAACGGCTACGGCGAAGCGTAAACCGCGCGCTCTTCGGCAAACAATAACAGCCAGCGCTGCGGGGTTTCCTGGTGGCGCCGTTGCGGATTGCGGCTGGCGTCGCCGCGCTTCCCGAAGCTGCCGCGCTGCGCGCCCTTGGCGCCGCCGCACCCCGGCAGCACGATGGCGCAGCAGTTGCCCTTTCGACAAACAGCAATAAGAAAGGCCTCGTTCCCAACCACGGAACGAGGCCTTTTTGCGTTCCCTAAGGAAGCACCGATTTGCTCCCTGAATGCAACGGGCGGCCAAAAGGCCGCCCCCACAGTAATGGTGGCCACGCTCCCCAGCATAGCCACCGGCTTGGCAGGCTCCGATCCCCATTGGAACTCTGCCGCCATTCCCTGCATGCCCCCCAGCATGATGTGAGGAATGGCCGTTGCGTTCTTGCCTCCCCAGGAAAGACCCGCAACTGGAATGACTTCATTATGCCCCCTGAAAAGAGCTTATTTCTTATAAACCTAAATTGATTCGCCTGAGCTTTATTGCGTTGCTTAATGCGTGGGATACTGAACGTGTTTAACTGCAATAAGAAAAAGCGGTATTGCAATAGCTTAGGCAAATTACATTGCGTTTTGCAATACCTACTACTTAACCCTTATGACACCAGCTCCCGCGGCGGCGTTCATCCCTGCAGCGGCATTCGCCCCACAGCGGCGCTCACCCTTGCAGCGGCGTTCACCCCCGTGACGGCGCTCATCCCCGTGACGGCGTCCATCCCTACCGCGGCGCTCACTCCCACTGCGGCGCGGGCACACATCGCGGCGTTCACTCTTGCGACTGCATTCGCTGGTTCCGCCTATTCGCCGCCCTCGCTTGCCGGCATATCGCCATCGCCAGGGTGCTTAGCCAAAACGAACACCGTGGATACGATGAACACGAACCCGACGATGTCTATCCAGGTAAAGGAAGTGCCCAGCCACAGCACGGCGAACAGCGTGGCCGAAACGGTTTCGATGCTGGCTATAAGCCCGCTCTTTGCCGCGCCGATGTCCTTCACCGCCTGGAAGAACAGGGTGAAGCCCACGATGGTGCCGAAGAACACCAGGCCCACGAACAGCATCAGGTAGCCCGTTGCGTCGAAGCCCGTGTCG
>CAVHGQ010000192.1:0-2653 GCA_963635335.1 Candidatus Melainabacteria bacterium
GGATCGGCTTCTTCCAACGAAGCAAGCCCCTCAGCCGCTTCCAAGTTGTACTGGGCATATTCACCATCGAACACCTTGCGGCAAACATCCTGATCGACAACCATAACCGAGAGTGCATTGACGCCCATATCCACAGAAACCAGCAGTACCAAGAGCACTGCGGCAACCTTGCCGAAAAGACAACGCCTAACGACATTAACGCCCACAGCATCAGAGGGAGCGCTTCCGCCAGAAGAGCCTTTTGGGCCGAAACCGGAATAACGCGCCAAAGCCCAAACACCGAACAGCGCCAAGCAGACAGCCACGAATAAGGCAAAGCAAACGGGAGCCGAGAAGAACGAGAAGCAGGCCAGCACGAATTCATCGCTGGTGGTTCCAGACTGAAGCAGTGAGGTTGCATACTCACCTCGGAAAGAAGAGAAGCCGCCCAATGCAAGGCCGATCAAACCGAGCGCAACCAAGCATATCAACACACGCAATGCTTCCCTACGGTTCGGCAACCCTTTGTTCAGGGCATATGCGGCTGCGAACAGGATGAAGAACTCCACCACGAATGACCAACGGCAATAGTAGTTGTTGACATCGGTGAACCCTGTCCAAACCCTGTCAAGCGCAGAAACGAGCATGCACAGCAGCAGAGCGAACAGCATGGCGGCGAAGGCCACCCTATCCCGCTTGGGCACCCTGCGCGTAAACAACAGCATGAGTACCGCGCCCAACGTAAGGGTTCCGCAGAACAGCTGCGGTCGGCTCCAGTTGTACTCGAAGTTGAGCGGCAGCACGGCAGTGAAGAAATCCCACGGCCAGCATCGCCGGAACCCAGAGCCTGCTTCCACCGAATCACCTTTGCCTGAAAGAAGGCCATACACCGAAGGGGCAAGGATCACCGCAGTCGCCGCAGCAACAAGCAGCAGCACCAGGCCGAACTTAACCAGCTTGCACACAAAAGCGCGCCACGGGAACTTGCCGCCGCGCGCATTCGCCTGCAGCCAATACTCCAGAACGAACACGAACAGCGAGGCGATGACCATCATGTAGCCCGTGTACCAACAGCTCCAAATGGAAACTGCCAGGGAAACCACGAACAGCTTCATGCGGCCATCGGACACGAAGCGCCATACGCCCAGCGCCACCAACGGCAGCAGAATGGGAGCATCCAACCACATGATGTTGGTGGCTTGGACGATGTTGTACTGACAAAGCGCGTAGCCGATGGCCAGCGCCACCGTCACCGGGCGCACCACATTGGGGAGCCTATGCTCAACGAACACGGCAATGGCAATGCCGCATAGCGCCGTGCGCAGCAGCCTGGTGAAGAAGTAGAAGTCCTCGATATCCCCCTGCGGAAAGAACACCAAAAGCAAGTTCAGCGGCGATGCCACATAGTAGCTGTACGTGGCGAACATATTCCCGCCGAGCGATTTTCCCTGCGAATACAGAAGGTTCGCATCGCCCATAAGCACATTCTGGAACCAGGCCAGCAGGTTGGCGTACTGGTAGGCAAGGTCGCAGTCCTCGCCCAAAAGGCTGATGTCGCCGAAGGGATAGATGCTCGCCAACGCCAAGCAGGCAACCAGCACCACAACGGGCAGCAGGGCGCATACGGCGTAGAAAGCCACGGTGCGGGCAAGCGCCTTCGCGCCGCCTTTCGCCGCAGCCTGCCTCGCGTTGTCTACGACCATCGAATCACTCCCCCAAGAAAGCCACAGCCACGCGCAACGCAACGCGCGCCGGCGCACGCGGCAGCGGCCAGCATCATCACACTACCCGCGTTCCCCGCCATGCGCCCCCTGGCGCTTCAGCCTGCGCCCGACGAAAGACACCGTGCGCCCGGCAACAGAGCCCACGCCCTGAACGCGGAGCATCCGGCCGGCACGCGAGGCCATGTACTGCGCATGAGGCAGCGGGGATAGCTTGGGAACGGGCTTGCCCAGCACCTCGAAATACCGCTGCTTTTCGGGAACAGACGCCTGGTTGCAACCAAGAACGTACTCCTCGGGGATGCGCTCGAACACTTCGCGCGTCTTGGCCTGCACCACGGGGTTGTCCCAGCCGTCGTCGGCGATGGCGCCCTTCACGTAATTGAAAGCGCGCACGGTATGCGCCTGCCAAATACCCTTATCGGTTACGCCCATCTGCTTCAACATATCGGTCATCTCAAGCCAGCGGTTGAACGGGAGCGCAACCTTTTCATCCGTAGCATGATTCAGGGTGGAACCCGGCAAGTCGATTCGGTAGCAATAGAAGGGCTTGTCCAAATAGGCGATGCTCTTCGCCTTGCAAAGCGTGTCGATAAGGAACGGATTGTCGGCCCAGCCTGCCCCGGGGTACGGATGGAAGCGAATGCCCTCTTCGTTCAGGAAGCCGCGGCGGTACAGTGCCGACCAGATGGAAGGGTGCCCCTCCAGCATTACAGGGGCGTCTTTCAGCACGAACGGAGCCTTCGATGTTTTCAAGTTCGCGAAAAGCAGGTTCTGCCTTACTTTGAGCGTTTCGGGGTCGTCCCACTCGATAACGTCGTACCACGGGGTTTTAACAACGTCCACGCGGCCGCCCAGCCGATCGTTCAGGCCAAGCATCTCTTCGAACATGCCCGGAAGCAGGTAGTCGTCGGGCTCGACGATTGCCACGTACTCGCCCTTGGCCATGTCCA
>CAVHGQ010000193.1:0-2652 GCA_963635335.1 Candidatus Melainabacteria bacterium
CTCACGGATTTCAGCAGTAGTCATGTACTTCATGCGGTAGTTGTCCTCTTCGGTTTACGTGTTAGCGCGCTTATGCAAAAGCCGATTCTATCATTTTCCTTGGTGCAAACCATGGTGCGTTACATCGGCAGCAGAAAAGCCGCCCGTAGCATCGACCAGCGGATCGGGTTCGCTCTTTGAGGTTTCGCCCTTGAATATGACGCCGTCGGGTGCGACGATGGCGCGCCCCGTGCGCTTCTCGAAGTAGTACACGAACAGCGATTTCGCGGCAGCGACGGCCGGGATGGAGGCGAGCATGCCCACGATATTGCCCATGAAGCCGCCCACGGCGAATCCCAAGGCCGAGCCGATCATCAAAGCCATGATGACCAGAGCAGGGTGGATATCCACCGAGTTGCCCATGATCTTGGGCGAGATGAAGGTGTAGATAACCTGCTGCACCACGATGGTGTATACCAGCGCAAGCAGGGCAACCACGGGGCTCACGAACACGCCCACCAGCGCAGCCATCGCGCCGCCGAGCCAGGGGCCAACGACGGGAATGATATTCAGCAGGCCCGTGATTACCGCCAAGGCCGCGGCGCTGGGAATGCCCATGATGGCGAAGCCGATCCCGCAGCCTGCGCCGATAAGCAGGCACTGCACCAGCGTGCCCTTGATGTAGCCGCCCATAACGCGGGTACCGGTAAGGTAGATGATGTTCAGGTCGTCGTGGAAGCGCGGGCCGAACAGGCGCTTGATCTCGGCGCCCATGGCGGGAAGTTCCATGAGCACCCAGTAGGCCACCACCAACGAGAAGCCGACGACCAAGGCAGAGGTTGCCACGCCCGAGCCGAAGCCCACCACGCCTTCCGCGCTGGCAGAGGCCATGCCGGAAAACCACGAACCCACGCTGGAAAGGGCGTCGTTCAGCCAGCCGTTTATGCGCTCATCTTGCAGAAGGTAGGCATACTGGCTGTACAGGTCGTTCCAGGAATCGCGGGCAGCGGAAATCTGGTTGGCGAAGGTCTGCAGCAAGGCAGTGAACTGGTCGCCGATGCCCATGGCCGGCGAAAGCAGTAGCCATCCCATAAGGAACAGAACCGCGCACATAAGCACGTAGGCAAGCGCCGTTCCCACCACGCGCGGAACGCCCTTCTTGTCCAGGTAGTTCACCGGGCCGCGCAGGCAGAACACGATGATGGTGGTCCACAGGATGATGCCCATCGGGGTTGAGAGCAGGTTCAGCACCCTGCCCAAAAGGAACAGCAAGGCGCAAAGAACCACGATGTAGACGCCTGTGTACAGGCGGCGGCGGGACTTCAGGGTTTTGATTTCCTCTTTGCGAAGCTCGTCGTCTTCAGGTAAAGAGCCGGTGGCAGACATGGGGAAAGCGCGCTCCTACAGGCCCTGAACAGATTCGGAATCGCGCGTGATCTGCGCGGAGAAGGCGTCCTTCAGGTTGGAGGACAGGTCGTTGGCCTGGGCAGCGGCCTCGTTGCGGGCGGCAACGGCTTCGGCAGCCTCGGCGCGCTTGAGGTCGTTTTTCGCCTGGGCATCGGCAACGCGGTCTTCCACGCAGTCGAGCTTGGAATCAACCACCTGAGCAGCAACGCCCACGCGGCCTTCCTTATGCCCCAAAGGCGCGATGCGGTTGCGGATGCGGCCGGTAACGTTGCTAAGGGCATCGAGCGGCAGCGAGGTGATGGAGTCGATGGACTCGGTGGCCTTGGACACGTTGCCGGTGATGGTGTTCACGTCTTCCAGGATCTGGTCGACCCGCATAATCTCTAGATTGGCGGCATCGACGGTAAGGGTGATGCGCTCCAAAAGCGGATCGATGCGCTCAAGCGCTGGCTTGGTGGTATCGAGCGCGGCCTGAGCCTGGTCAATGAGAGGGTCCACCTTCGCGATGGTTTCCTTCATGGACTTGGTAAGCGTTACGAGCAGATAGGCAAGCGCAACCAATGCGACGATGCCTGCAACGCACAGCAAAACGATTCCCACGGGAACCAGCGATTCGAAGACTTCCATGTTTCCTCCTCTGATCGGCGGCCACGCAGGCCACGTACGCTTTTACATTCTATCCGAAAGCGGCGCTTCGGTGCGGTAGCGTTCCCAACCACGTTCCCCAGGCGTAAAAAAGCAGCCGCGATCAAGGCCTTCGGGAAGATAGCGCTGGTCAGCGTAGCCTTCTGGATTGTCGTGCGGGTAAAGATACTCCCCATATTCCTCGGATCCGGGGCGGTGCCTATCGCGCAGGTAGTCGGGCACCGAGCGAAGCGGCCCGTTGCGGACCTCGTCCATGGCCTTGGCCAGGCCCGCGTACGAGGCGTTGGATTTCGGGGCGAGCGCCATGTACACCGCCGCCTGGGCAAGGTTGATGCGGCATTCGGGGTAGCCGATGACCTCGGCCGCGCGGAAGGCCGCCTCGCCGATAAGCACCGCCTGCGGGTCGGCATTGCCGATGTCTTCCGCCGCGCAGATGAAGATGCGCCGCGCGATGAACTTCGGGTCTTCCCCACCGTCGATCATGCGCGCCAGCCAATACAGCACCGCATCGGGGTCGGAGCCGCGCATCGACTTGATGAAGGCGGATATCACGTCGTAGTGCATATCCTGCTTCTTGTCGTACGGAAGGCTGCGATGCGGAACCGCAGCGCGCACCATTTC
>CAVHGQ010000194.1:0-1207 GCA_963635335.1 Candidatus Melainabacteria bacterium
TTCTGCATGAACAGGCGCGCTTCCTCGGGCGTGCGCAGGTCGGGCATGGTTACCAGCTCGATAAGCGGCGTGCCCGCGCGGTTGTAGTCCACCAGCGAATGGGTGGCACCGGCGATGCGGCCCTCGCCGCCGCCGATGTGGATCATCTTGCCCGCGTCCTCTTCCATATGGATGCGCTCGATGCCCACATGGGCCACGTAGCCGTCTTCGGTACGGGTGACGTTGGCTGCGGTGGTATCGGCCGCACCCTGCTCACCGGGCTTCAAATCGCCCAGGTCGATGCGTTCCTTGGCGGCAGCGCCGTCAACGTCCAAGTCCAAGTGGCCGCGCATGCAGAAGGCGATGGGGCCCTGGGTGGTTTGGAAGTTCTTGGCCATGTCGGGGTACATGTAGTTCTTGCGGTAGAACATCGAGCGCTTCTCGATGTCGCAGTTGGTGGCCAGGCCGGCCAGCACGATGCTCTCGATTGCCGCCTTGTCGGGAACGGGCAATGCACCGGGAAGGCCCAAGCACACCGGGCAGGTGTGGGTGTTGGGCTCGGCGCCGAACTCCAGCTTGCAGCTGCAGAACATCTTGGTTTCGAGGGTAGTGAGCTCGGCGTGGATCTCCAGGCCGATAACCGCTTCCCAATCTTCGAGTACTTGCTCGAGCTTCTTCACGGCTACTCACCGTCCTTTCCGTCAGCGAACGCAGGGGCAACAGGCGCCGGACCGTACACCGTTTCCAGCGCGGCTGCCACACGCAGCATGTTCTGGTCCTTGAACGCGGGGCTGATAAGCTGCACGCCCACGGGCAGGCCGGAATCGGCGCCCAGGCCAACGGGCATGCTCATGCCGCCGTTGCCGGCGATGTTGATGGAGATGGTGAACATGTCGGAAAGATACATGCTGGTAGGGTCTGCGATCTCGCCGAACTTGAAGGCCGTGCGCGGCGCAACCGGCGCCACGATGCAGTCGACCTTCTCGTAGGCGCGCACGTAATCCTGCGTGATGAGGGTGCGTACCTGTTGAGCCGGGTAGTAGTACTTCTCGTACACGCCGGCGGAAAGCAGGTAGCTGCCCAACATGATGCGGCGGCGCGCCTCGGGGCCGAAACCTGCGGAACGGGAGGCCTCGTACTGATGCCCCAGGTCCTTGCAGCCCGGCTCGCAGTAGCCGTAGCGCACCGAGTCGAAGCGGGCCAGGTTCGAGAACGCCTCGCACGGGCC
>CAVHGQ010000194.1:1553-2620 GCA_963635335.1 Candidatus Melainabacteria bacterium
ACGCCGTAGGTGGGCTTCACGGCAACAGTACCGCAGAAGCTGCCGGGCTGGCGGATGGAACCGCCCGTGTCGGAGCCCAGCGTGATGGTTGCCAAGCCAGCGGCAACGGCAGCGGATGAACCGCCGGAAGAACCGCCCGGCACGCGCTCCAGGTCCCACGGGTTGAACGTGCGGCCAAACGCCGAGGTTTCCGTAGAGGAGCCGAAGGCGAACTCGTCCATGTTCAGCTTGCCCAGCGGGATGCCGCCGGCTTCGATGATCTTGCTCACGCACGTTGCCGTGTAGGGCGATACGTAGTTCTCCAACATATGGGATGAACAGGTAGTATGTGTGCCTTCCAGGTTCATGTTGTCCTTGAAGGCAACCGGCACGCCCGCCAAGGGGCCGGCCTGGGAAAGGTCGCCGGCGGCAACGGCGGCGTCTACATGCTCGGCTGCCTTGAGGGCCATTTCCTCGGTGGTCTCCAAGAACGCATGCACGGCTTTATCGGCCGATGCGATGCGGGAAAGGGAGCTTTGTGCCACTTCCTTGGCGCTGAATTCCTTGGCAGAAAGACCTGCCTGGATTTCCGCAACGGAAAGCTCTGCGAACGACTTCGCCATTACTCATCGCCTCCGCCCAAGATAGCAGGGATAAGGAAGCTGCCGTCCTGCTGCTTCGGAGCATTGGAGAGGGCAACTTCCTGGGTGAAACTTTCGCCTTCCACGTCTTCGCGCATGACGTTGGAAAGGCCGCCGATGGGATGGAACGTGGGTTCCACGCCCTCGAGGTCGTACTCGGTGATGGGCTTCAGGCTTTCGATGATGTTGTTGAGGTCTTCGGTCATGGAAGTAACCTCTTCATCGGTAAGCCCGATTCGCGCGTACGTGGCAATGCCGCGCACGTCCTTTTCGGTGAGATGCTGGGTCATGGTATTCCTTCATCGCTGCATGCCGAACGCAAGCGCCGCGCCGCACAACATGCAGCCATCAGCGCCGATGCCCGGCACTATCCACGTGCCGCCCTCCGTTGCAGGCCGATGCGCACCCGGCGCCCGACCGCACCGAAACCGGCACGACTCTAGAACG
>CAVHGQ010000195.1:0-2607 GCA_963635335.1 Candidatus Melainabacteria bacterium
TCCTCGATGAAGCCTACGCGGTAGTCGCTGAACACCACGCCGTCGCCTTCCTGGGTAGCGTCCAGGTCCACATCGGCGCGAATGGCGAAGTCGCGGTCGCCATCGGAATCGCTGAAGGTCTGCTGCACGTGCCATACATGCTCGGTTTCCTCGTCCGAATCGTCGATGGAAAGGAACGCCATCGAGCGCGCATCGGCATCGAGCAGCACATCCTCGTGCGCATCGTAGAACCCATCCAACGCCGTACGCCATTTGTGCGCTGGCCAGCCGTTTTCCACGTCCGCTTCGCCCAAGGCCTCCGCATCGTCGGCAGCCGCCAGGCGTACGCGGCGGAACAGTGCGTTGCGCACCAGTACCGTAAGGCCGCGGCGGTCGTGCACCACCGCTTCCTTGGCCGAAGGCGGGCGGGCGTCCAACTCCTGGCCGGCCTGCTCCCATTCGTCCACTAAGCTGGAGTCTACCGAGCGCACCACTAGCCCCAACCAGGCGATGATGTCTTCCATTTCCTCGCTGCGCTTGTCGGAAGGCAACGTGCGGTCAAGCGCGCGGTACGCTTCGGAAAGGTAGCGCAGCAGGGCGCCTTCGTAGCGCATGATGCCCAGCTTCTGGATATAGCCCTTGAAGTCGGCGGCCGATTCCAGCATGTCGCGCAGCACCGACTTCGGGCGCAGGTAGTAGTCGCGCGCCCACGGCACCGATTCGCAGTACTTCCCGAAGGCCGCGAACAGCAACTCGCGCAGGGGGCGCGGGTACGTTACCTCGGCAATGCGGTCCAAGCGCTCCTCGTAGTCCACGCCTTCCGCCTTCATGGCGGCCATGGCCGCGTCCTTCGCCTTGCGCTCCTGCGCGCGCAGAACCTGGCGCGGGTCTTCCAACGTGGATTCCACCATGGATATCACGTCCAGCGTGTAGGTTTCGCTTTCGGGGTCCAGCAGCTCCAGCGCCGCCAACAGAAACGGCGAAAGCGGCTGGTCAAGAGCGAAATCTTCCGGCAAGTCCATGGTTACGTAGTAGTCGGGCGTGCCGTCTTCCAGCTCTTCGATTTCCACCACGCCAGCGTCGATAAGGGTCTTGAACACCTCGCCGGCGCGCACCTTCAGCTTCAGCTTTTCCTCCGGCGTCTGCAGCGAATCGTCGATCAGCGCGTCCACGCGGCTGCGCGCATCGCCGCCCTGCTCAACTTCCGCCAGCACCATGGAATGGGTGATGCGCATGCGCGGGGTAAGCGTTTCGGGCACCGCGGCGATAAGGCGGTTGAAGGTGTCCTCGTTCCACACCACGAAGCCCTCGGGCGGCTTCTTGCGCTTCACCTTGCGGCGCTTCTTCGGGTCGTCGCCGGCCTTGGCCAGCAGCTTGGCGTTCTCTATCTCGTGCTCGGGAGCAAGGGAAACCACCATGCCGCTGGTGTCGAAGCCGCTGCGGCCGGCGCGGCCGGCGATCTGGTGGAACTCGCGGCTCTTCAGCCGGCGCATCTTGTGCCCATCGAACTTGGTAAGCTGAGTAAGCACCACGGTGTGGATGGGCACGTTGATGCCCACGCCCAGGGTGTCGGTGCCGCAGATTACGGGAAGAAGCCCCTGTTGAGCGAGCTTTTCCACCAGCAGACGGTAGCGCGGCAGCATGCCGGCGTGGTGCACGCCGATGCCGCTAAGCAGCAGGCGCTTCAGCGTTTTGCCGAACTGGGTGGTGAACTTGCCCTGGCCCAGCGTGGCCTTTATCTGCTCGCGCTGCTCCTTGCTGGTAACGCCGAAGCTGGAAAGCGCCTGGGCGGAAGCCAGCGCCGCATCCTGCGAGAAGTGCACGATGTAGAGCGGCCCCTCGTCGTTGCGCAGGGCAAGCTCCACCGTGCCTTCCAGCGACATGAGCTCGTACTTGTACTCCAGCGGAACGGGGCGCGGGGCATCGGCTATCACGTCCACGTCGGTGCCGGTTTTCTGCTTCAGCGCCGAAGTGATGGCGCTCACATCGCCCAGCGTGGCGCTCATCAGCAGGAACTGGGTATGCGGCAGTGTGAGCAGCGGAACCTGCCAGGCCCAGCCGCGGTCGGGGTCGGAATAGAAATGGAACTCGTCCATGGCCACGCAGGCAACGTCGGTCCACTCGCCTTCGCGCAGCGCCTGGTTGGCCAGGATCTCGGCCGTGCAGCAGATTACCGGGGCGCCGGGGTTTATCTGCGAATCGCCCGTGATCATGCCCACGTTTTCGCGCCCCAGCATGTTCACCAGGCCGAAGAACTTCTCGCTCACCAGCGCCTTGATGGGGGCGGTGTAGTAGGCGCGCTTGCCCTGGCACAACGCCATGAACAGCATGCCAATGGCTACCATGCTCTTGCCCGAGCCCGTGGGCGTGCCCAAGATAACGTGGTCGCCCACCATCAGGCTCATCAGCGCTTCGTCCTGGTGCGGCCACAGCTCCACCTCGCGCTCGGCCAGCCAGTCGTAGAACAGCTCCAGCGCCGCTTCCGCCGAAAGCTCTTCGGTGCCTTCGGCGCGCCACTCGGGGGCCAGCGCGCCCAACGAGCCGAAATCGGCGTTGGCGCCTTCCGCCTCTTCGGCGAGCTCTTCGTTCTCGAATTCAA
This sequence comes from Candidatus Melainabacteria bacterium, assembly GCA_963635335.1. Lineage (GTDB taxonomy): Bacteria > Actinomycetota > Coriobacteriia > Coriobacteriales > Eggerthellaceae > Anaerotardibacter. The sequence goes on from CAVHGQ010000195.1 coordinate 2,579, forward strand.
CGGAGTCCACGAGCGGTCCTTTCATTAGT
>CAVHGQ010000196.1:0-2592 GCA_963635335.1 Candidatus Melainabacteria bacterium
GGCCGCGCTCGATCTGTTCGAGTACATCGAGGTCGTCTACAACAGGGCGAGGATGCGCACGGCGCTGGGCGACTTGAGCCCCGCCGAGTTCGAAGAGGCCAGTTGGCCTAAGTCAGAAGGCCGCACGAAGGCGGCGTAAAGGCTGTCAATGGAATCGGGGTAGATTCATGCCTCGCTCCAAGCAGAGGCGCCCATGCAACATGCATGGGCGCTCTTCGTTGCCGTTACGCCGCAACCGCCTGCAGCTTGGGCTCCGCAAGTTTCTTCTTGCTCGCCGCCATGGAAAGCGCCGCGACGAGCAGCACCGAGAGAACATCCGCAAGCGGCTGTGCCCACGCTATGCCGTCGATGCCTGCCACGCTGTTCAAGACGTACATCGCCGGGATGAAGATGAGGCCTTGCCTGCTGATGTTGACGATCAGCGCCGGGAGCGCGGCGCCCATGGCCTGCAGGCTGTTGACCAGCACGTAGAAAATGCCGAAGAGGAAGCTGGTCGTAAGGAAGATGCGGCCAAAGGCAAACGCGTAGGTATAAGCGTCCGGATCGCTCAAAAACGCGCCGACGATCTGCCCGGTGAACGCATAGCAAGCCAGTGTTATGACCGCCCCCACGGCTGTGGCGTAGATAAGCGAGAAGCGCAGCGTCTCGTGATAGCGCTTCGCATCCTTCGCGCCGATGGAATAGCCCAGCAGCGGCTGGACGCCCTGCCCGATTCCCATGCAGATCATGCCCGTGATCATCGTTATCTTGGTCGCCACGCCAACGCCCGCAAGCGCCATGTCGCCGTAGCCGGCCATGAGCTTGTTGATGAACATCGTGGACACGCCCATGATGAGCGCGCCGAGCGCGGCCGGGATGCCAATGGCCAACACGCTGGTGCAAACCTTGTTACCAACGGAGTAATCCTTGATGCTGATGCTCAGCGTGGTTTGCTCCTTGTTGCTCTTGAAATAGAGGAGGTAATAGCCCGCTGCGAAAACGTTGCTGATCAAAGTCGCAAGCGCTGCGCCGCCGATGCCCCAGCCAAGCACCAGGATGAAGATCGGGTCGAGGGCAACGTTCAGCAGGTTTCCCAAGGTCGAGCCCATCATGGCTTTCTTGGGCTGGCCATCTGCCGTCAGCATTTTGGAGAATATGCCGGACAAAAGGGCAAACGGCCCGGACAACGCTATGATCCGCAAATAAGTTTGGGCGAACGCGAACGTGTCGCTGCTGGCCCCAAGCAGGCTTAGCAGCGGGCTTGAGCCCAGCAGGTACAGCACGGCGATAACGATGCCTGCTCCCAAGCCTGTCCACGTGCAAAACGAGCTCACATTCTTTATGTAGTCGCGGCGTCCTTCGCCCGCGGCGCGCGCTATGACGGAGGTCCCGCCCATGCCAAAGATGTTCGCAAACGCGGTGAACAGCATGAACAGGGGCATGCACAGCGAAATCGCTGCTACTTGATACGGGTCGCCCGTCATGCCGATGAACAGGGTGTCGGCAAGGTTGTAGGTGAGGAACATGAGCATCGTCACCATCGCGGGGAGGGCGTTTTTCGCAACCGCCTTGGAGACCGGCATTGAATTGAAATCCTCGAGGGATATCTTGCTCTTCATGTTGGCCTGTCCTTTCTAATCCCATGAGATTAATACCATGAGATTGATATGGTCAAAATAAACACCCGCGTTGAACGGGCGCTTATTATTGGTTGTGCTTCAGCAGCTTGTCGACGGTTTTGAACAGGGCTTTTTTCTCGGCTTCAGACAGAGGGGAGAGGAGCTCCTTCTCTACGTCCCCTAAGATCTTTTGCCCAGCGAGGCACTTTTCTCTGCCCAGCGCCGTGACCCGCAGAATCTTGATGCGCTTGTCCTCGTCGCTGCCGAAGCTCTCGATAAAGCCCTTTTGCTCCAGACGGCTCACCAGGCCGGCCGTGACGGACTGGGAGAGCTGCAGTTTCTTTTCCAGCTCCTTGAGCGTGAGCTCGCCGTTGGGGTTTTCCGCGATTGCCGCGATTGCGCCGCCCTGCGACATCGTGATGTCCAGGTCCTTCACGGCGTTTTGGCAGCGCTTCTGGATGACGTTGTAGAGCATTCTGAATGCGGTTATGTGGTAGTTATCTTGACTCAAATCTTGTCGCCTCCTTTTTCTGATGAATGCTACGCATGCCTTATGCCAATGTCAATACTATGAGATTAATTCTTAGAGATTGTTTTAGGGCAGAGGAGACCGGTTATTGCTATTGGGCCTCTTCATCGGCGGATCTCCTTCTCGATTCGATCTTCCTCGTCCTTCGTTATGTAGCCGCGCCCGCGGCCTCGAGCGCCCGGGCGCCGCCCATGGTCTTCGCCGCCGTGGCGATCGCGTTCGGTAAGGGCTGGCAGGGTATGCCTTCAAGGTAAACGGGGGTCACGCCGGCCATCTTCTCAACGGTGACCCCAGCGCCCAGGTTGCGGCGGCACCGCCTTGGGGAGGCAAGCCTCATCTTGGAAGGGTCAGTGGGCGCAAGCCCCAGCAGTGCCACGACCGACTCCCCGCAGAGGAAGGCGCTGTCGCCAGCGGCCTTCACGGCGATGGCGTAGGGCGCCTGCGGCTGCGACGGCCACACCGGCA
>CAVHGQ010000197.1:0-2569 GCA_963635335.1 Candidatus Melainabacteria bacterium
ATCCGCATCTTCGTTACCACGCACAAAGACGTGGACTTCTATCACAGCAACATCCTGCAGCCGGTTCAGGTTGGGCCGGTGCAGAACCGCAAGCGCCTTATGTGGGCCTACCAGGACGATTCGGGCGAGAACATCGCCAGCCAAAACCCCATGTACTGCGAGCTGACCACCCAGTATTGGGCCTGGAAGAACGCGAAGGCCGATTATTACGGCTTCTGCCACTATCGCCGCTACTTCGACTTTTCCGAGGAAGAGCACGAGGAAAACCCTTGGGGCGAAGTCATGGACAACACCATCGATTGGGGTACGCAGGAACGCTATTGCCTGGACGATGCCTCCATCACTGCGGCGGTCGAGGGCTTCGACATCGTCACTACGGGAATCAAAGACCTGGCCACCTTCCCCGAGGCGTTCACCAGCACGCGCGACCATTACGCCCGCGCGCCGTACCTGAAAATCCAGCACTTCGACCGCATCATGGAAATCCTGAAGGAAGCTCACCCGGACTACGCCGAAGACGCCGACGCGTTCATTGCGGGCACCCAAACCTGCTTCTGCAACATGTACATCATGCGCAAGGACCTGTTCTTCCGCTACTGCGAGTGGATGTTCCCCCTGTTGGAGCGCTTCGTTTCCGAGTGGGACACCTCGGTGCTAAGCCGCGAAGCGCTGCGCACCCCCGGTCATCTGTCCGAGCGCCTGTTCAACATTTGGCTCATCCATGAAAAGCGCGTTAACCCCGAACTGAAGCACAAGCAGGTGCGGTGCGTGCACTTCGAGCGTCCCGAGCACGTAACCTCGCCGGAGCTGCCTGCGCTCAGCGGCGACGGCAAGCCCGTTGTGCCCGTGGTTTTCGCGGCGGACAACAACTACGTGCCCATGGTTACCACTACGGCGTATTCCCTGCTGGTGAACGCGTCGAAGGATTGCTTCTACGACATCGTGATCCTGGAAAAGGACTTCACCGACGAAAGCAAAGAACTGATGCTGAAGTTCTTCGCGCAGTTCGAGAACGCCTCGGTGCGCTTCGCCAACGTTATGGGCATGACCTCGAAATACAACCTGCAAACCAGCAACGAGCACATCAGCATCGAAACCTACTATCGCTTCCTTATCCAGAAGGTGCTGCCCGGCTACGAAAAGGTCCTGTATCTGGATTCCGACCTTCTGGTGCAGGGCGATGTGTCGCAGCTGTTCGCAACCGAGCTGGGCAGCAACCTGCTTGCCGCCGCGCACGACATCGACTACCTGGGCAACCTGAACATGAACGATGGCGAGCGCCTGCGCTACACCAATGAAGTGCTGCAGATGAAGGACCCGTACTCGTATTTCCAGGCGGGCGTGCTGGTGCTGAACCTGGCGGAAATGCGCAAGCTGCACTCCATGGAGGAATGGTTGGAAATTGCCTCCGAGCCCAAATACATCTACGACGACCAGGACATTCTGAACGCCCACTGCGAAGGCCGCGTGGTGTACCTGGACAACGAGTGGAACGTGATGAACGACTGCTGCGGGCGCATCAAGAACTTCTTCAGTTTTGCTCCCGCGGAAATTTACGACAAGTTCCTTGCGGCGTACGCTGCCCCGAAGATCATCCATTACGCGGGTGGCGAAAAGCCCTGGAAGCCCGGTCCCTGCGATATGCAGACGCGCTACTGGGAATACGCTCGCAAAACCCCGTTTTACGAGGCAATGCTTTCCGCCAGCATCGAGATGCCCATTGTGGTGGAGCCCTTCAGGCACGAGCCGGCGATCTCGGAGGATAGCCCCCTGCGCAACGTGTTCGACGGCGTGCTGCCTATGGGTTCGCGCCGCCGCGAAGCCGCGAAGGCCGCGGTCAGGTTCGCTCGAGGTAGGAAGTAGAAGGGCGAGGTTGGGGTGCCGGCTCGGCGAGCGTCGCGGCCGGGTGGCTGGAGCCTGGGTTTCCCGCTGGGGTAGCCGGGTTAGGGAGCCGGCGAGTGCCGCGGCCGTCCGGCCAAGGGGTTGCCTCGGGTCAAGGATCTGACCTGCTTCGCCCCGCTCAAAGTTGAAAGTAGGCCGCGCTGACCCGGCCTGTGCCAGCTGTAGAAAGGACTGCAATGAACGGTTCCGCAGAGCCGAAAGTCACCGTTTTGGTGCCCACGTACAATGTGGAGCGCTTCCTGCCGCAGTGCCTTGATGCGCTGTGCGCGCAAACGCTGAAGCAGATCGAGATCTTGTGCATCAACGATGGCGCCACGGATTCCTCCCCGGAAATCCTTGCTCGCTACGCAGAGCGCGATGCCCGCATCCGCGTTATCACGAAGGCCAATTCCGGCTACGGTGCCTCGCTGAACCGCGGGCTTGCGGAAGCGCGCGGCGAGTACATTGCCATCGTGGAGCCCGACGACTTCCCTGACCGCCGTATGCTGAAGAAGCTGTGGAAGGCCGCCGAGCGCTTCAACGCCGACGTGGTGAAGTGCAACTATTTCAACTACTTCGATGGCGCCGACCACGTTTGGTACAACTTCGCCAAACCCGACTGCGGCAAGCCGTTCGACGCGGCCGACAAGCCGCGCATCGTGTGCTCCATCCCCGCTATTTGGACGGG
>CAVHGQ010000198.1:0-2565 GCA_963635335.1 Candidatus Melainabacteria bacterium
GAGCATCAGCCAGATCAAAGCATGCAAGAAGCCCGCAGCCGCGGGCTTCTTTGTTGTGCGGGGCGCATGCGATCGGCTCGGCGGCGCTGCTTCTCCGAGTTCGCTCGGGGTGGGGCGGCTCGGCGTTTGGCAAGTCGCTAGCCTTGGGGCTTGCAGGGCAGGCAGGCTGCCATGCGGGGATTCTTAACCGCCTGGGCACGGCCGTTGCGTTTGGGCAGCAAAAAGGGCGCTGGCCTGCGCCAACGCCCTGAATGGGATATGTGGGTTTTGTCCGGGTGGGACGAAGCTTACTGCTCCTGTGCCTGAACGCAGGTGATGGCGATAACGCCCACCACGTCTTCTGCGGTGCAGCCGCGGGAAAGGTCGTTCACCGGGGCGGCAAGGCCCTGCAGGATGGGGCCGTAGGCATTGGCGCCGGCCAGGCGCTGAACCAGCTTGTAGCCGATGTTGCCCGCATCCAGGTCGGGGAACACCAGGGTGTTCGCCTTGCCGGCAACGGGGGAGCCGGGAGCCTTGGAAGCGCCCACCTCGGGGATGATGGCGGCATCAAGCTGCAGCTCGCCATCGGCGTTCAGCTCGGGATAGTTCTCCTTGATGTAGGCCATGGCGTCGCGAACCTTCTGGGCATCGTCGTTGTTGGCGCTGCCGTAGGAAGAATGGGAGAGCAGCGCGATGCGTGCCTCCTTGCCCATAAGGCGCGTGAAGCCCTGGCTGGCCAGGCTTGCGATGTGGGCCAGCTTCTCTGCCGTGGGCTGGATTTCCAGTGCGCAGTCGGCGAAGGCGAACACGCCGTTCTCTCCCAGATCGCAGTTGGGAACCTCCATCAGGAAGATGGAGCTTACCATGGGGGCGCCGGGCGCGGTTTTCAGCACGCGCAGCGCAGGGGAGAGGATCTTCACGGTTGCGCAGCTTGCACCGCCTACCAGGCCGTCGACGGCGCCGGTCTTGATCATCATGGTGGCGAAGTACACGTTGTCGGTGGTTACCAGCTCATGGGCTTCCTCTTCGGTCATGCCCTTCTTCTTGCGAAGCTCGAACAGGAGGTTTGCGTACTCCTGGGCCTTTTCGGAGGTTGCGGGGTCGATGATCTGGGCGCCTTCCAGGTTGTAACCCTTCGCGTTGATTTCCTCGGGGTTGCCCAGGATTACGAGGTTGGCGATGCCCTGCTTCAGGGTTTCCTCGGCAGCGGCAAGGATGCGGTCGTCGAAGCCCTCGGGCAGGACGATGGTCTTCTTGTCGGCCTTGGCGCGTTCGATCATCGAGTCGATGAGCGTGGTCATAAACATTCCTTTCGTGGGTGATGTTCGTCTCGTGCCCCATTCTACCGCTCGTATGCGCTGGCAGGTATAATGAGCCGCTGAGACAAAGCTCTAACGGAGTGAACGGAAAGGTAAGGTGCACCCGCGCATGAAGACGATCTCCTTTGCGGTGCCGTGCTTCAATTCGGCCGACTACATGGAGAAGTGCGTGGACTCGCTGCTTCCCTGCGGCGACGATATCGAGGTCATCCTGGTCGACGATGGCTCCACGCGGGACAACACGGCCGAGATCTGCGACAGGCTCGAAGCCGAGCATCCCGGAATCGTGCGCGCCATCCACAAGCCCAACGGCGGGCATGGCTCTGCGGTGAACGCCGGCCTGGCCGCTGCGGAGGGGCTGTACTACAAGGTGGTGGACTCCGACGACTGGATGGACCGCAAGGCCATGGAAACCCTGATGGCCTACCTTCGCCAGCAGAAGGCCAAGGTGGAAGCCAGCGGCGCCAACGAGGATGCCACCGACCTGGTTATCTCGAACTACGTGTACGAGAAGGTGTTCGAGGGCACCCATACCACCATCCGCTACACCAACGTGTTCCCCACCGATAGGGAATTCGGCTGGTCGGACTGCGGGCACTTCCGCTCTTCTCAGTACCTGCTTATGCACTCGGTGATCTACCGCACGAAGCTCTTGCGCGATATGGGGCTGAAGCTTCCCGAGCATTGCTTCTACGTTGACAACGTGTTCGTCTACGTTCCGTTGCCGAACGTGCGCACCATCCGTTACTTCGACGTGGATGCCTACCGCTACTTCATCGGCCGTGAAGACCAGTCGGTGAACGAGAAGGTCATGCTTTCCCGCATCGACCAGCAGCTGCGCGTTACCAAGACCATGATCGACTCGGTGGACTTGAACACCGTGGAAAACGAGCGCCTGCGCAAGTACATGCACAACTACCTTTCCATGATGATGTGCATCTGCTCCATCTTCCTGCGCATGGAGAAGACCCCGGAAAACGAGGCCAAGCGCGCCGATATCTGGGCATACCTGAAGGCCAAGGATGAAAAGCTGTACGGGCAGATCAAGCGCACGCTTATCAACTCGTTCACCAACATCCCCTCGCCAGTAGGCAGGCAGGTAGGCCTGACCGGCTATCACCTGGCTCAGAAGATTTTTAAATTCAACTAACAGCGCCTGTTGAAGCTTGCTTGCCCGATGGTGTACGGGTGCGGTGAGCGCTTTGGCGCTAATCTTTGTAGTCCTCGGGGTTCTTCGCGCTTGAGCCGGTAGTGTCGCTGTACGACT
>CAVHGQ010000199.1:0-2561 GCA_963635335.1 Candidatus Melainabacteria bacterium
CCACCTGCGGCACGCACTCGTGGTTGCCCTCCTGCTCGGCGCGCATCATCAGGGCATCTACCATGCCGAACAGCGCGGCGTTGTCGGCCTCGGTGGCACCGGAGGTGAAGATGATCTCGTCGGGGCGGGCGCCCAGGCAACGGGCTACCACCTCGCGCGAATCCTCCAATGCACGGAATGCCGTGCGGCCAACCGCGTACAGCGAATTCGCGTTGGAGGTTCCCGCTTCAAGGCCCTTCACGCCCGGTTCCAGGAAGGGTCGCATGGCATCGGCAGCAGCCTGGGACAATGGCGCGGTAGCTGCCCAGTCAAGGTACACAAGCTCGCTCATTACCGAGCCTCCTCTCCCGCACGGCGCAGTATGCCGATGGCTGCCTGCGGGTCGGCCGCCTTGAACACGCCCGAGCCGGCAACCAGAACGTCGGCGCCCTGGGCGCATACCAGCCCCGCCGTGCGCTCGGCGCTCACACCACCGTCAACTTCGATAAGCAGGCTGGGGTTCAGGCGCTTCGCCATTTCAGCAACCTTGCCCACGCGGTCTTCGCTTCCCTCGATGTACGACTGCCCGGAAAAGCCGGGGAACACGCTCATCACCAACACCATGTCCACGTCGGCGATATAGGGTTCCAGCTCTTCAACCGCGTAATCGGGCTTCAAGGTGAGCGCCGGATGCACGCCGGCAGCGCGGGTGCGGGAAATGAACTGCCGCACCTCGTCTTCGCCGTTCAGTGCTTCCATGTGCACGGACACCCAATCGGCACCAGCATCCAAGTACCAGTCAAGCTGCTCGAGCGGGTTGGAGATCATCAGGTGCACATCCAGCGGCACCTGCGTGATCTTCTTCAGCTGCTTCACAACCGGAACGCCCATGGTGAGGTTGGGCACGAAATGACCATCCATCACATCGACGTGGATGAGGTCGGTGCCGCCTTGCTCGAGCATGCGGATATCGCGCTCGAGGTTCATGAAGTCGGCGGAAAGGATAGAGGGAGAGATTTTCACATCACCGAACACGGCGATACCCCTTTCATTCAAACGGGAATGCGGTGCCTATTCTACACGTATCACGTTGGGGAATCGGCGAATATGGCCGTCATACCAAGCGACGAACGGCGGCGAATACGGGAGCCAATATAGGGTAGGCAAGCTCTAGGTGTTGCTCAAGCCACTGTGCGCGCACAGAGAAAGCGAAGCGGAAGCGCTCCCTAGAGATTCTTCGCCTCAAGATCCAGCAGGAACTTCTTGATCGCAGGGCCGAAGGCGTAGCCGCCCAGCTTCCCTGCAGTGCCCACCACCCGGTGGCACGGCACGAACAGCGGCAGCGGGTTGTGGCCGCAGGCCTGCCCCACCGCTTGCAGCGCCTTGGGCCGGCCGATTGCCTGGGCGATTTGGGCGTAGGTGCGCGTCTGCCCATAGGGAATGGCGGAAAGGGCGTCCCACACCTCAAGCTGAAAGGGCGTACCCTGGGCGCGAAGAGGCAGGTCGAACGCCTTTCGCTTGCCCGCCAAGTATTCCAGCACCTGGCTGGAGGCCTGATTGGTAAGAGCCGTTGCCCGCTGGGCACCGCCCAGCTTCGCCGGGCCGAAGGCGAAGCGCGTTATGGCTGCGCCGTCCGACTCGATTGCCACACGACCCAAAGGAGTGCGATACACGAAGTAGGATTGCCCCGTCACTGCGCGCCACCGGCGTCCGTCAAGCCCCAGAACTCGGTGGTAAGCGGGCGCTTGAACAGCTCGGACGCGATGGGCTCGAGCGATGCCCCTTCCCATACCACCGAACGAACCGCCGTGGTGATGGGAAGCTCCACGCCGTAGCGCTCGGCAAGCGGGCAGATGGTCTTGCAGGCAAGCGCGCCTTCCACCACCATGTGCGTGCTCTTCTCGTAGCCCTCGAGCGTGCCGCCCTGGGCCAGCGCCTTGCCGAACGTGCGGTTGCGGGAATGCTCGGAAGTGCAGGTGGCGATAAGGTCGCCCGCGCCGGCCAAGCCCATAACGGTGATGGCCTCGCCGCCACATGCCTTCACCAGGCGGCTCATCTCGGCCATTCCTCGCGTCATGATCATGGCCGCGGTGTTGTCGCCGTAGCCCACACCGTACGCGGCGCCCACTGCGATAGCGATGACGTTCTTGAACGCGGCGCACAGCTCCACGCCCACATAATCGGAAGAGGTGTAGCAGCGGAAGAACGGCGTGCTGGCCAGGTCGCGGAAGAAGCAGGCCGTCTCCTGCGAGCTGGAGGCTATAACCGTACCGGCCGGCACGCCCAAAATAACCTCTTCAGCGTGGTTCGGGCCGGAAAGCGCGGCCAAGCGCGGCAGCCCGCCCAGCACCTCTTCGAACACCTGCACGGGAAGAAGCCCTGTGCCCTCTTCCACGCCCTTCGAGCAGATCACGATAGGCGTGCTTACAGGCACCAAGGGTTTCAGGTCTTCGGCGAACTGGCGAATAAGGCGCGAAGGAGTGACGATCACCAGCGCCTGCGCCCCATCCACGCATTCCGCCAAGTTGCTGGTGGCGGAAATGGAATCGGACAGGATGACGCCGCTTAGGTAGCGGGGGTTC
>CAVHGQ010000200.1:0-2518 GCA_963635335.1 Candidatus Melainabacteria bacterium
AGGCCGTTGATGTCGATGGTGACGTCGGCGTACTTCTCGTACAGGGGCAGGCGCTCTTCGTACAGGTCGGAAAGGCTCATGCCCATGCCATTCTTCATAACAACGCCGCGCTCGTGCAGGCCGCCCAGGCGGCTCTCAAGCTCTTCGTAGGAAACCTTCAGGTACACCACGGTGCCGATTTCGGACAAATGCTTCATAGCCTCATCGGAATACACGGCAGAACCGCCGGTTGCGATGATGGCATGGCTTGCGGAAAGGGTGCACAGAACCTCGTTTTCCACCTCGATGAAACCGTCGGGGCCGCACGCATCGATGATCTTCTGAAGGGTCTTGTCCAGCTTGCTCTGGATAAGCAAGTCGGCATCGATGAACTGGTAGCCAAGGATCTTCGCAAGAACAACGCCCAGGGTAGACTTGCCGGCGCCCGGCATGCCGATAAGGATGATGTTCTCCATGGTGTTAGTCATGAGGCTGTTCCTCTTTCCATTTGTCGCGTCCTGCAGAGACTATAGCACGTTTGGCCTCGAACCTCGGAGCCACCACCTCGTTCACCAGAATGGCCGCAAAGATAAGCGCGAAGCCCAGCAGAAGCTGCCCGGTAAGCACCTCGCCGTATATCAGAACCGAGAACAGCACGCCGAACACCGACTCCAAGCTCAGGAACAGCGAGGCCTGCGCGGGCGGGATATAGGCCAGCGCCACGTTCTGGATGCCGAAGGCGATAACCGAGGCGAACACGATAAGGAACGCCATCTGCCCCACCACGGTAAGGCTCACCGCCGATAGGGGCGGCAGCGTCTCGAAGCCGCACCCGATAATGAGGCCGAATGCCCCCTCGAACAGGAACTGGAACACCGTGAGCACCAGCACGTCGCTGTCCCCCGAAAGGCGCGACACCAGCGTGATATGGATGGCGAAGAGCAGCGCACAAAGCAGTGTCATGGCCTCGCCAAAGCCCATACTAAGGCCCGCACCGGATCCGTTCGACGAAACCAAGCCGATGCCGCACACGGCGATGAGCGCCGCCAGCACATTGAACGCAAGCGGGCGCTTCTTCGCAATCGCCCACCAGGTGAACGGCACGATGACGCAGTACGTTGCGGTAAGGAACGCGTTGATGCCCGGCGTGGTGTGCTGCAGCCCGATGGTCTGCGTCAGGAACGCCGTGAAGTCGAAGAAGGCAAGCAGCGCGCCCAGCCCAACGATCTTCAGGGAGAAATGCTTGCGCACGCGCTTCCACAGCGCAGCCAGCAGGATAAGCCCCGCGGTGAAGAAGCGGATGCCCAGCAGCCACGAGGGCGGCAGGCATTCCACCACATCCTTCATGATGACGAAGCTCAGGCCCCAGATGGCCGTGGCGAATACTATGAGCAGCTTGTAAACCCAGGTGGGAATTGCGGAAAGCGAGGGCATTACCGGGCGCCACCGCCGCCGCCGAAGCCGCCACCGCCGCCGCCAGAGAATCCACCGCCGAAGCCGCCGCCGCTCGAAGAGCTGTCCGAAAGCGCCGACTCAACCGCCTGCAGCGACTCGGACACGGAGGTTTCCAACATCGAGCCGAAGTCGGGCAGCGCGGCATAGGAGCCATATCCATACGGGCTGTACCACACCCACCACGGTACGTACGCGCCGTTGCCGGCAAGACCCGGATCTACCTCGAACATCTCGGGCACCGCGCGGCGCAGCTCGGCAATGGCCTCCTTCGCAACGCCGAACAGGTAGGCGTACACCATGAACTCGCCCCAAACCTTCACGTCGGTGGTGGGGCGCTCGTTCAAGGCCGAGAACTCGGTGAGCCACTTCTTAAGCGCCATGCAGCGGGCATACGTGTCGGCGCCCTTCTGCGTACGACGTTCCATGAAGCGCGCAACCACCATAAGGGCGATGCCCGTCACGATGCAGGGAACGAGCACCAGGTAGTTGTCGAAGAGGACCGCAATGCAGATGCCGGCGACGATGAGCACCGAAGCAACGGCCGTCATACGGCTGCGCTTGCTCTTCGAATAGCTCTCGAAGTAGTCGGCCGCTATAACGTGCGAGGTAACCAGCCCCTGCCAGCCCGCCATCGCGTTCTGGAAGGCTTGCGGGCTTTCCTTGGCATACGATTTGATGCTGGCAAGCCACAGCGAGGGCGCACCGCCGGCGATGGTGTCGAACAGGAAGCTCATTGCCTTGCGATCGATCTCGCTGTTCAAGGCCAACTCGACCTCGGGGACGCGGGTAAGGTAGTAGTCTTCCACCTGCTTCTTGCTTCCCAGCAGGCCGCCCTTCTCGTACGACCCTTTGTTGATAAGCAGGGCGCCCGCATTCGCCAAATGCATGATGGTGGCGCTGAAATCGTGCGAGCTTTCCTTGTCGAAGCTGCACAGGCGGCCTATGACCGCAGGATGCTGCCCCTGTTCAGGCACATCGCGCCAATACTCGTCTTTGAAGTTCGGCTCAAGCTCCTTGCCGTAGCGCAGGAACGAGCGAACGCCCCACACCAGCAAAACGATGCACGCCAAGAAGGCGAACACCA
>CAVHGQ010000201.1:0-2499 GCA_963635335.1 Candidatus Melainabacteria bacterium
AAGCCCTTGCGCACCGAATAGCTCATCTTTCCGGTAAGCGCCCAAATCCAGTACACCGCAGCAGCCACCATGAACACACCGAACGCGGTGATCTCGTTGGCCATGGGCGTAGAGCCGATGGTGTTGGCCACGTTCAGCACGTGCAGCGGCTGCGTGATATGGGCAAACGAGGCAACCAGGCCGATGAACGCCACCAACAGCGGCACAACCGTAAGCTTGTCTATCAGTTTCAACTTCACATCGTCGATGCGATTGCTCGCAAAGGCGATGAACAGGGCAATGAACGCGCCCGCGCCGATGGGCGCAAGCGTGGTGAACACCGCCAGGGGAATCTCATGCAATGCCGAATCCATGGTTTATGCCACCTCCTTGGGGTTGCCGACGCGCCCAGTGGTATCGCCCGGCTCCTTCGCCGCAGCGCTGGGCTTGATGAGCACATGGGGGTTGGTGATACTCGGATCGGGCATGGGAGCGATGCCCCGTACCGCATCCGGGTGCTTCTTCTGCAGTTGCTCGAACTCGCCGAACTCGATGGCGCGAAGCGGACACGCAGCCACGCAAATGGGCTCCAAGCCCCTTTCCACACGGCTGCTGCAGCCGTGGCACTTCACCGAGAAGCCAACCTCGCGGTCCACCTTCGGCGCATTGTACGGGCAGGACATGGCACAGTACCCGCAGCCGATGCACTTGGTGGAGTCCACGTGCACCAACCCTGTTTCCGGGTCTTTGTGCATGGCGGTTGTGGGGCAATGCTCCACGCAGGCCGGATGCTCGCAGTGCTGACAGGAAATGGAAAGGTGGTACACCCACGAATCGCAGGTGTAGGTGCCGTCAGCGGCTTCCTGCCACTGGCCGCCCTCGTAGTCGTACACCTTGCGGAAGGCGGTTTCCAGGTTCAAGTCGTTGTAATCCTTGCACGCCATCATGCAGGTTTTGCAACCTGTACAGCGCGAGTTATCGAAGAAGAATCCATATTGAGCCATGACGCACCTCCTATGCCTTCTTCACTTCGACGATGATGGAATTGCTCGGGCCGTTGCCGTGCGCAAGCGGGCTGGGGTGGTAGGTGGTAAGCGTGTTGATGCACGCGCCCTTGTCCACCTTGTCGCCGTACATTTCCGCCTTGTGCCAGTGGCCTTGCGGCATGGCAACCATCGAGGGAACGATGCGGTTGGTAACGTGCGCCTCGATGCGCACCTCGCCCGCTGGGCTCTTCACGCTCACCGTGTCGCCGTCGGAGATACCGCGCGGCTCGGCATCGATGGGGTTGATCCACAGACGATGGCGGTTGTACTGGTCAAGCTGCTCGATGAATCCGAACGAGGAATGCGTGCGGGCCTTGTCGTGCCAGCCCGAGCAGTACAGCGGGAACTCGCTGGTCACCGAACCGTAGCCTTCCACACCAGGGTCGAAGATCGGGATGGGGCTGATAACCTCCCCTTCCTTCAGCTTGCGCTTCTGGGCGATGTCGGCCAGGGCCTCGGAGTAGATCTCGATCTTGCCCGAAGGCGTGAACAGCGGGTTTGCCACCGGGTCGTCGCGGAAGTCCTTGAACGCGATGGCGCTGTCGTGCTTGCGCTTGTACACGCCCTGCTCCTTTATCTGCTCCCAGGAAGGCATCAGCGGGTCGGCCTCGGCTCCGGCCTTGTACAGCTTTTCCACCCATTCGTCCTGGGTAAGGCCAGCGGTGAACTTGTCCTTCACGCCCAGCTTATCGGCGATCTCGGCGTTCACGTCGTACGAAGGACGGCACTCGAACGGCGGCTCCTGGGCAGGCCCGCCCACGGTAACGCCCACGTAGTACTCGGAATAGCCCTGCGTCGACATGTTCAGCTGCTCCGAGCGCATGGCGTCGGGCAGAAGGATATCGGCGTAGCGGGCGGTGTCGGTCATCACGGTGTCCCATACCAGGATGAACTCGCACTTCGATTCATCCGAGAGGATCTCGTGCACCTTGTTGATGTCGCCATGCTGGTTGGTAAGGCAGTTGCCCGCGTAGTTCCACATGAACTTGATGTTGCTGGGCAAGCCGTTTTCGGCACCGATGATGGCATCGGTCTCAGGTCGCATCTCGGTACCGTGGTCAACGGCATTCAGCCACTCGTAGGTGCTGATCATGGCGCCCGACGTGTTCAGCTTCCAGTCCTTGTCCTTGGCGGGGATGCTGCCAACCAGATAATCCACCGGCTCGGCCTCGCGCATGCCCGTGTTGGTGCCGGGCTTGCCGATCTGGCCGGTGAGCAGGGGCAGCATGCACACGGCGCGCGTGGCGCTTTCGCCGTTGCTGTGGCGCTGAAGGCCCCAGCCCTGCACTACGAACATGGTCTTCGCCTCGGCGATTTCCTTTGCGAAGGCGCGGATGCGCTCTGCCGGGATAAGGGTGATGGGAGCCGCCCATTCCGGCGTTTTCTCTACCTTGTCGTAGCCCGTGCCCATGATGTAGTCGCGGTACGACTTGTTCTGCCCCTTGGCGGAAGCGGGCATGGTCTCTTCGTCGTA
>CAVHGQ010000202.1:0-2497 GCA_963635335.1 Candidatus Melainabacteria bacterium
CCCAGGTCCTTGTTGCGGATGGCAACGAGGATGAGGATGACGCCGAACGCGAACCAGGAAACCTGGATGGGCATCGAGAAGGGCGGCTCGCTGCTGTCGATGACGCCGGCCAGGTCGAGCACGGCGGTAACGGCGGGAGTGATCAGCGAGATGATCCACATCCACCACAGCGGGTCGCGCTTGCATTTCTCCAGCCAGCTGGAATATTCCTCTTTGGACATTTGCGCTCCTTTGTCGGATTTGCGAATGCTCTTATTATCCTCGAAAACGGAGCAGAAAGCCCGGGAACCGCCAGCTTTCAGCGGTTCCCGGGCGTCGGATGCAGCGGCCTGCTGCGGCTTAGCTGACCTCGAGCCCCCGCGGCATCCCGAGCCTCCACGCGGGTGCTTCGCATGCGGTCAACGCCTGCCGCCCATGGCCAACTACTCTATGGCACCGTACTCCCGCAGGATCTTCGCCAGGTCGGTGTTGTCGATCTTCTTCAGCGCCAAATCGAACGCCGCTTTCCCCAGGAAGGGCATGGCCATGTCGGTTACGGGCTTGCCGTCGCGCAGCTTCACGCTGCTCATAAGAAGGTCGCGCACATCGAAGGTGCTGCCCCAAACCTCGGGCACGCCGCGGTCCACGTCGCACAGCGTGTACACCGCTTCCATGCCGGTGCGCATGGAGTACTCGGTGGTGAAGATGGTATCGCGCGGCGTTTCGGCGAACTGTCCCAAGAAGGCGAAGTTCACAGCGCCATCGGGCACCACATCGGGGCGGTCGCCCGCGGCGCGGGGCATGAAGAACGCGGTGATGTAGGGCATCATCACGGGAACGGTGTTGGCATGGTTCTTCGCCAGGTCATCGATCTGATCTTCCGGCACGCCCATCTGCCACAGCCATTCGCGGCAGATCTCCTCGCCGGTGCATTTGGTCATGGGCTTCTTCACGTAGTTGCCCTCGTTGTCGGGGAACAGGCCGTACACCCACACGCTCAGCTGGTCGGAGGGCTGGTCGCGGAACTGCTGCTGGCGGTTGATGGTCCAGCTCATCAGCCAGTTCGAGTCGCGGCACGATACGATGCCGCCGGTTACCGTGTGGCCGGTGAAGGGGTCGCGCTTGCAGATCTTCTCGATGTAGGGCGGGATCTCGCCATCGAGCGTGGTGACGGTGGCGCTCATCCACTTGCTCTTCTGCGGCTGCCCGCAGAACACGTCGGGGTGCCCGAAGCTGGGGTCCTGCTTGGCTATACGGCGCCACAGGTCCCACCCGTTGCCGGGCTCAATTTGCGGGTCCCATCCTGCCGATTTCGTCTGCGAGCCGATGGTGGCGCTTTCCACGCAGCCGCCGTTGGTGATGAACAGCAGGTCGTCTTCGGTGAGGTCGATGTTGCTGGCCTCGCCGTTGCTTGTCACGGTTATGCGCGTGGCGGTTTTCTTCGCTGGCGTGCTGTACGGGTTGCGCGGGAAGTGCGCCTGCTGGATGCGCTGGATGGTGTCCTGCCCGGTTCCCGTTACGGCGCGCACGGGGCCTTCCTCGTCGCTGACCTGGAACTGCACGTCTTCCACCTTGGTGTTGAAGTGGAACTGCACGCCCGCCTTCTGCAGGTACTCCTGCATGGGCAGGATCATCGACTCGTATTGGTTGTAGCGGGTGAAGCGCAGGGCGCTGAAGTCGGGCAGGCCGGCGATGTGGTGGATGAAGCGCTTGATGTAGAGCTTCATCTCCAGCGCGCTGTGCCAGTTCTCGAAGGCGAACATGGTGCGCCAGTACAGCCAGAAGTTCGAGTTCAGCACCTCATCGTCGAAGAAATCGGTGATGGGGCGGTTGTACAGCTCTTCGTTGGGCGTGAAGAACAGCTTCATTATCTGCATGGCGGCTTTGTCGGAAAGGCCGAACTTGCCATCGGTGTGGGCATCCTGTCCGCGGTTCTCGGTGGCGCGGCACAGCGAGTAGTTCGGGTCTTCCTTGTTCAGCCAGTAGTACTCGTCAAGCACGCTGATGCTGGGGTCTTCGATGGAAGGGATGGATCGCAGCAGGTCCCACATAACCTCGAAGTGGTTGTCCATCTCGCGCCCGCCGCGCATCACGTAGCCCTTGCCGGGTAGGTTGGCGCCGTCGCACGCGCCGCCGGCAACCGGGTCTTTCTCCAGGATGTGGATGTGGCTGCCGGGCATCTGCGCATCGCGTACCAGGTAGCAGGCCGCGCTCAGCGCCGCCAAGCCGGTGCCCACGATGTAGGCGTTCTTGTGTTCGATGCCTTCGGGCTTCTTGGGGCGGGCGAATGCTTCGTAGTTTCCGCTGGAGTAATACATGAGGTCCCCTCTCATCGTATGGTGGCGCCTGTTGCGCGGGGGCGGCTCTTCAATTCCCCTCAGAAGAGCGCGCTCGCAACAGGCGTCCGGGAGTTTCTCTCCTTGAAACCCATTGTGGTGGGGCGGGGCAGTATGCGCCATGAGCAGCCGTTTGGCTTTGATAAGTTCCTTATCAAACAGCGCAGGTTGTAAGGATCGGC
>CAVHGQ010000203.1:0-2480 GCA_963635335.1 Candidatus Melainabacteria bacterium
GTAGCCGCTGGGCGGCACGGGGCCGGCTGAGTGCGGATTATGGTCTTCGGGCATGAGGCCTCCCTGCGGGACTGGTAGGATTCGGGCGCCCGCACAGCGGGCTCGTGCAATTCAAGCATTATAAGACAGAAAATAGTCACGCGCCGCCATACGCCACGCGTCCAGAATGAACCCATCAAAGCCGGTGCGCAGAGCCCGCAGGCCGGCCAGCCGCTGGGGCAAAGCATCGGTGCCCCACCCCACAGCACACTCCTTCGCCAGCCAGCCCGGCGCACATGGCGGTCGGCGGGCGCCCCACAGGCGCAGCCCCACCAACCACCCCATCCCACAAACGCAAACAGCCCCGCCGAACCCGGTGCACGGGAACGGCGGGGCTGCCAACATTGAGGTTCTGCGAGCCCTTCAGCAGAAGCTAGAACTCGATGGTGGAGTTGTCGTCGAAGTGCCTGCCCTGCGCCTTCTTGGCGGCGCGGATGAGGAACTCCTGGTTGTCGTTGGTCTGCTTCAGCGCCTTGATAAGCGAGTCCATGGCGCGCTCCACGTTGTTGCGGTTGGAAAGCACGCGGCGAACCGCCCAGATCAGGGGCGCTTCCTGCGGGTCAAGCAGCAAATCTTCGCGGCGGGTGCCGGAAGCCACCGGGTCGATGGCCGGGAACACGCGGTGCTCGGCCAGCGAGCGGTCCAGCTTCACTTCCATGTTGCCGGTGCCCTTGAACTCCTCGAAGATGACCTCGTCCATCTTCGAGCCCGTCTCGATAAGCGCGGAAGCCAAAATGGTAAGGCTGCCGCCGCCCTCGATGTTGCGGGCTGCGCCCAAAAACTTCTTGGGCGGGTACAGCGCGGTGGAATCCACGCCGCCGGAAAGGATGCGGCCCGATGCGGGCTGTGCCAGGTTGTAGGCGCGCGCCAGGCGGGTGAGCGAGTCCAGCAGGATCACCACATCTTCGCCCTCTTCCACCAGGCGCTTCGCGCGCTCGATGACCATCTCCGACACAGCCACGTGGTTTTCGCACGGCATGTCGAACGTGGACGAGATGACCTCGCCGTGGATGGAGCGCTGCATGTCGGTAACTTCCTCGGGGCGCTCGTCAACCAGCAGGCACATCAGGTGCACCTCGGGGTTGTTGGCGGTGATGGAAGCGGCGATGTCCTTCAAGATGGTGGTCTTGCCGGCCTTCGGGGGCGAAACGATAAGGCCGCGCTGGCCCTTGCCGATGGGCGCGCACAGGTCTATGACGCGCGAGGTGATGCCGCTGCGGCCATGTTCCAGCACCAGGCGCTCGTCGGGGAACACCGGCGTAAGATCGGCGAAACGAACGCGTTTGCCCAGCTCATCGAGCTTCTTGCCGTTCACGGTGTCGATGCGCTGCAGCGCCGCGAACTTCTCGTTCGGGCGGGCGGGGCGCGTTTGGCCGGTAAGGTAGTCGCCCTTGCGCAGGTTGTTGCGGCGGATGGTGCTGGTGCCCACGTACACGTCGTTTTCGCTGGGCAGGTAGCCGCGCGTGCGCAGGAAGCCGTAGCCGTCGGGCAGCACGTCCAAGATGCCGGAAACCTCGATGAAGCCCTCGGCCTTCACGCTGGCGGCGAACACGGCCTCTACCAGCTCGGCCTTCTTCAAGCCCTTCACGTCCAGCTCCAGCTCGGCGGCCTTTTCGCGCAGCTCGGCGACCTTCATCTTGGCAAGGTCTTCCTTGGAAGTCTGCGGAACCACCGGCTCGTGGCGGTTCTGCTTGCGCTGATGGCGGTTGTTGCGGAAGTTGTCCTTCTGGCGGTTCTTCTGGTGGCCCTGCTGCTGGTTCTTCTGCTGGCGCTGTTGGCGCTTCTGGCGGTTGCGGCCCTTTTGCTGCTGGCCTTCGCCCTGCTCGCCATCAGAGGCTTCGCCCTTGGGCTCGGAAGAGCCTTCGGCGCGCTCGCCGCCCTTGCCGTCTTCGGGCTGGGATGCAGGCTTTTCGGCGGCCGGAACCTCGGCCTTTTCAGGGGCCTGCTCGCCGGCTTGCTCTTTCTTGGCCTTGGCCTTTGAGCTGCGCGAGGCCTTGGGCTTCGCATCCTCTGCCGGGGCCTCACCCGCAGCAGCCTCGGTGGAAGAGGAAGGCTGAGGTGCAGCGGCATCGGCGTCTTCGGCCTTCTTGCGACGAGTACGGCGCTTCGGGGCCTCTTCGGCCGAGCCCTCCGACGGTTCGGCCGATTCGGCGGAAGCAGCCTTCTTCGCGCGTGTCTTGCGCGGCTTGGGCTCGTCGGAAGAAGCGGGATCCGCTGCAGCGCCTGCCGACTTCTCGGAGTCGGCCGCGGCCGCCGCCCTCTTGCGAGGAGTGCGCTTGGGCGCTTCCTCGGCGGCAACCGCGGTTACTGCTTCTTCTTCACTCATGCGTTCTGGACTTTCTCCCAGTCCTTAAGGAACGCATCAAGGCCGCGGTCGGTAAGCGGGTGCTGCACCATCTTCTTCAGCACGCCGAAGGGAACGGTGGCGATGTCGGCGCCCA
>CAVHGQ010000204.1:0-1891 GCA_963635335.1 Candidatus Melainabacteria bacterium
CGGGCTATTCCTCCGATTCGTACAACCGCATCATCACCATCGACGTGGGCGAGGCGTCCGGCGCGAAGGCCGGCTTGCCGGTTATGGGCTCCACCGGTGTGGTGGGCCAGATAATCTCGGCTTCAACGTATTCTTCCCAGGTGCGCCTGCTCAACGATGCGCAGAGCGGCGTGGCGGTTATGCTGCAGAACTCCCGTGCGGAAGGCATCCTCAACGGCTCGGTAGAGGGCACCCTCTACCTTAAGGGCGTCGACGAGGGCACCGAGGTGAAGGAAGGGGAGGCCGTCATAACCACCGGTTTGGGCGGTGGGTACTTCCGCGGCCTGGTGGTTGGCGTTGTTTCCAAGGTGGAGCAGCGCCAGGGCGATGCAACGCGTACTATCGTTGTTTCCCCCAATGCCTCTTTCGCAAACGTCAGCGAGGTTCTGGTCGTGCTTGGCATGGGTGGGGAAGCCGCGGCTTCTTCCGATGCCAATGCCGCGAACACCGTCGTCAATGCGGTAAGTCCCAGCACGTTGAGCTCCGGCTCGTCCCAGTCTGGCTCGACGAACTCGGGTTCCAGCACGGATAATGCTTCGAATGGAGGCGAGTAGCTCCGATGCGTGAATGGTTGCTGCCCCTTATCTTCTCTGCCGTCATCGTTGCGGTGCAGGTGATCTTTGCGCCGATCCTCGCGGTCTTTTCCGTGGTGCCCAGCTTCATCGTCCCGTTCGTGCTGGTGCTTTCCATCATGAGGCGCGCCGACACCACGTACGTCTACGCTTTCGTGCTGGGCATAATCGCGGACCTGCTGCTGTACACGCCTATCGGCCTTACCTCGCTGTTGCTGCTTGTGGCGGTGTTCTGCCTTTCCCGTGCCTTCGAAGTGCTCGACGACACCACTATGGCCATGCCCGCCATCGCCTTGGCGGTTACCATCTTCGCTTTCGAGCTGGTGTTCGTCATCGGGCTCATGGTGCTTGGCTACCAGGGGTCGTTCTTCGAGCTTCTTGTGCAGCGCGTCATCCCCTCGACGGTGCTCAATTCGCTTATCGCGGTTCTGCTCTTCGTTATCATGCGTCGCTTGCCTTTCACCCAGTCTTCCAACGATGCGTGGCAGGTGCCTACTGCTGGGCGCTTCCGCTAGGCCGGTGAGCTCGCAGTGCTCTCTGCCATACTCACTACCATTGCCGCCCTTTTGTTCTTGGGCGTTATCCTTGCGGTTGTCTTCCGCGTGCGGGCTAACTCCGCACAGGCGCGCGCCCGTGAGCGCATGCGCGTGCGCTCGGTTACCTCGGTCGGCATAGCGGCTGAAACGCCGAAGGTCTCGCAGGCCGGTATGCCGAACGTCGCCTCCTCGGCTGGTGGGCCTGCTTCTTCGGCTGGGGTTCGCAATCGCTTCGTGGCCGTTGGCGTTCTGATCGGCGGCGTGTTCGCCGCACTTACAGCCAAGCTCTTCGGTCTGCAGGTCATCGATGCTGCAAGCTACAGCGAGGAAGCCGATGCCAACCTGTACACCACGGTTTCCACCCCTGCGCCGCGTGGCATCATCTACGATCGCAACGGCATCGCCCTTGTTTCCAACCGCCAGGTGCAAACGGTCCTTGCCGATGCCGACGTGGTGAAGGACCCCGACGTGCTTCTGCGCCTATCGTCCCTTCTGGGCATTCCCTACGAGGTGGTTCACGCCCGCATTTCCGATTCTTCTTCGGGGGCCCAGAGCCAACGCGTGGTGGCCAGCGACGTGAAGCTGCGCGATATCGCCTTCATCTCGGAACATCGCGATGCCTTTCCGGGCGTAACCACTCAGGTGCGCACCACGCGTTCGTACCCTTACGGCGCTCTTGCCGCTCACCTTCTGGGGTACACCGGCACCGCTTCTCAGGACGACTTGGCCAATGCCGCCGAAGGC
>CAVHGQ010000204.1:1988-2478 GCA_963635335.1 Candidatus Melainabacteria bacterium
GACGCGGTGGGCAAAAGCGGTATCGAGCAAACCTACGATTCCCTGCTTGCGGGCGACCACGGCCAGCGCGTGCTGGTAACCAATGCCTCGGGCGTTATCCAGCAGGTGGTGGGTGAAACGGATCCCACCAAGGGCAACGATGTGTACCTCACCATCGATGCGAAGGTGCAGCATGTTGCCGACCGCCTTCTGGCCGATGCGGTGCAGAACGGTACCGGCACCGCTGCGTCCTGCGTGTGCATCGACGTCAAGACGGGCGGCATCGTTGCGATGGCGAGCTATCCCACCTACGAGCCCGAGCACTTCATCGGCGGCATCTCGCAAGATGCCTGGGATTCCTATCAAACCGAGGAATCGCATTACCCGCTCATGAACCGCACTATTGCCGGCACGTATCCGGCGGCATCGTGCTTCAAGGCGTTCACGGGCCTGGCGGGCTTGACCTACGGGTTCGCCGACAGCAGCAAGACGTGGGACTGCCAGGGCACGT
>CAVHGQ010000205.1:0-2466 GCA_963635335.1 Candidatus Melainabacteria bacterium
TTGCGGCGCGGGTTGAAGTGGTGGCTCAGGGCATCGCCCAGCAGGTGCAGCTTCACGATGGCGTAGGCGGTGATGGCGCACACCACGATAACCACGGGGATACGCACCAGGTTGTCGGCGCGGGTAACCACCACAGCACATACGGAAAGCAGCGCCGTCCAGCCCCACATGATCAGCACGGTTGCGCGCTGGCTGAAGCCCGCTTTCATCAGGCGATGGTGGATGTGACCCTTGTCAGCCTCGTCGATGGGGCGGTGCTCGCGCTTGCGGCGCACGATGGCGAAGAACGTGTCAAGGATGGGCACGCCGGCGGCCAAGATGGGCACCAACAGCGATACGAACAGGGCGGAACGCGCTACCGCGAACAGCGAGATAAGGCCCAGCGAAAAGCCCAGCAGAAGGGCGCCCGAGTCGCCCATGAAGATCTTCGCGGGGTAGAAGTTCGACTTCAGGAAGCCGACGCAGGTGCCGATGAGCACCACGCTGAACAGGGCCGCGTCGGGGCGGGAGGTAAGCACGGCGAACACCAGGATGGTGATGGCCGAAATGCCCGTGATGCCCGAGGCCAGGCCATCGAGCCCGTCGATGAGGTTGATGACGTTGGCGAACGCCACCAGGTAGAACACGGTTATGGGGTAGGCCAGTATGCCGAAGTCGATGAACCCGGAGCCGATGGGGTTGTGGATGCTGGAAAGCAGCACGCCCGAAGCCGCCACGATGCAGGCGGCAACCACCTGGCCCAGCAGCTTCACCTTCGCGTTCATGTCGATGACGTCGTCGATGGCGCCCACCAGGAAGATGACTACCACGCCGACGAGCACGCCCCAGTAGTTCACGTCCATGTCTGGTATGGGAACGAACGGGTCTTCCCAGTTCAGCAGGTGAACGCCGGCAACGGCCACGACGATGGCGGCTATGATGCCGCCGAAGATGGCGATGCCGCCCATGCGCGGGATGGGCAGCATGTTCACGCGGCGCGCGCTGGGGTAGTCGATGGCGTCGAACTTGATGGCGATCTTGCGCGCAAGCGGGGTGAGCGCAATGGTGACCAACGCCGCCACGGCGAAGAGCACGGCATATTCAAGCCAGTTCATATGTGCTCCCCCTTGGCGGTTCGATAGACAACTAAGCGCGGCCGTTTCGGGCAACGCCAAATGACAATTATATACTGGGCGCGCAGGATCCACGGCAAATAGGCACCATCTGGGGTCGAATGCCCTGCGACACTCTGCGATAAGCCCGCCCGCGTGCACGGCGGCGCCACTTGTGCGGCGTTTGTGAAGAGGGCGCGGGCAAAACGTGGAGCTACCCTGTTTGTGGCGCGCGGGCTGGGGGCATGGCGCTGGCGGCGGGTAGAATGAACGCGTTGGAAACCGAATCGATGCCCACAGAAGAGGTGCACGTGTCACACAGCCCCGCGATAAGCGTCATCATCCCCGTGTACAACGTGGAATCGTGGCTTCGCCGCGCTGTGGGCTCGTTGCAGAACCAAACGTGCACCAGCTACGAGATCCTTCTGGTGGACGATGGCAGCACCGACGGCAGCGGCAAGCTGTGCGACCGCCTGGCCGATGAAGACGTGCGCATCCGCGTTATCCACCAGGAAAACCAGGGCGCGGCGGCTGCGCGCAACGCCGCCATGGAAGTGGCTCGCGGCGACTACCTGTACTTCATGGACGGCGACGACTGGTGCGAGCCCACCATGCTGAAGGACATGCACCGCGTGGCCTCGGAAAACGACCTGGATCTGCTCATCACCGGTTTCACCATCGACACCTACTACGACGACGAGGGCAAGTACTTCCGCGAGCTTCGCAACGCCCCCGACCGCATCTTCGAAAGCCGCCAGGAATTCCGCGAGCATTCCTGCATGCTCTTCGACGCCCAGCTTCTGTACGCGCCGTGGAACAAGCTGTACCGCCGCGCGTTCCTGAACGAAAAGGGCATCCGCTTCCCCGGCACCTTCTGGGACGATTTGCCCTTCAACTTGGACGTTCTGCGCGATGTGGAGCGCGTTGGCTGCCTGGACGGCCACTACTACCACTTCCTGCGCGCCCGCGCGGAAAGCGAGAACACGAAGTACCGCCCCGACATGTACGGCAAGCGCGAGGAAGAGCATCGCTGGATGAACGAGCTGTACGCGTACTGGGGAATCGACACGCCCGAGGTGCGGGAATTCCTTGCCCGCCGCTACGCTGAGCGCCTGGTTGGTTGCGTGGAGAACGTCACCAACAGCAACTGCACGCTTTCCCGCGAAGAGAAGCGCGCCGCCATCAAGGAGATGATCTCCACCCCGCAAGCGCGCGAGGCGCTGGCCTGCGCCCGTCCGCGCACCAAGATGATGGGCGTGGTGCTCACGCCGCTGAAGATGGGCAACGTCACGCTCACCAAGGCCGAAAGCGAGCTTATCAGCTGGGTGCGCCAGAACAGCACCAACCTCTTCGCCCGCCTGAAGGCGAACCGCTA
>CAVHGQ010000206.1:0-2443 GCA_963635335.1 Candidatus Melainabacteria bacterium
CAACATGCCCGCCAGCACCACCTTCGTAGTAACCGCAAAGGCTGAAGCATAAACCCGCAAGGACGAGGAAGCCCAAGGCACTTTTCCGCTCGAAAAAGATCACGCAAAGCTCGAATCAAGAACTCCCATCATTGGACGAAACAGCGAGCGGCCTTCTGGCGAGTGCAGGGGAAGCGAAAAAGGCGAGGCATTGGCCTAATGTGCCATGCCTCGCCCTTTGAGGTTTCCCTGTGCCGTCAGAAGGCCGCGCAGCGTCGTTGCGTCTCTCGCTTAATCGACGTCGTCGAAAGAAAACGAATCATCCGCATCGCCGTAGCCGCTGAAGTCCTTGCTTGCTACGGAGGGCTTCGGGGCAGCCGGAGCGCTGACTACGGGAGATACGGTCGGCGTGGTATAGGTGGCAACCGAAGGATTCTGATCCCACTTCTGAGCGGGCTTCGGGGCGGCACCATCGCTGGAGCTGGCGGAAGAAGCATCGAACGTGGTTACCTCAAGCAGCTCGGCGGGAATGTCGATGCCGGCAGTAACCTCGCCGCCGATCTCGGACAGGCGCTGGGTTGCAGAGCCGATGAACTCCTTCAGCATGTCCTGATACTGCTCGCGAACCTTCTCGCGGCTGGCGGAAAGCTCGTTGATGTGCTCGATGACCTTCTGCTTCTCGGTGTTGGCCTTGTCCAGGATGCGCATACCCTCGTCTTCGGCGTTCTTGCGCGTCTGGTCGGCATCGGCCTTGGCCTTCGCGGTGATCTCGTCGGCAGTGCGCTGGGCGACGATAAGAGCCTGGGCAATAGCGGTGTCGTCGCTCTTGCGGTCGCGCAGCTTGGCCTCGAGCTCGGCGATCTTGGCGTCCTTTTCGGCCAGGACCATCGGGTCGATTGCAGGGGCGGCCTCTTCCTTATCTTCCACGGGAGCAGAGATGACCTCGGTGCGGGAAGCGGATGCAGCCTCGGAAGCCTGAAGGCGCAGGCGGGCAATCTCGCTGTTCAACTCGTCGATCTCGGAAGCGACACGCTCCAAGAACACGTCCACTTCGTCGACGTCGTAACCGCGACGCTCGATCTTGAAGCTCTGGTTCTGAATATCGGCAGAAGTAATGGCCATGTGAAACTCCCCTTACAGACTATTGCCAGGCCGGACTAGAACAGCACAGCCAAAAACGAAACTATCAGTCGTACTCCAAACTGTAACACAAGCAGTGCCAGGATCGGGCTTATGTCCACCATTCCTCCAATAGGGGGAATGAGCCGTCTGAACAGGTCAAGGTACGGATCGCACACCTTGCCCAGCGCCTGGTAGACGTCGGCCACGATGCCGCCGCCCATGGGGATCCACGACATCATCACGTAGACGAAGATCACCAGCGAATAGGCGTCGGCCAGGGTGATCAAAAGCGAGAGGATCATCTGCTCACGTTCTCCTTATTGCTCTAAACGGTGGGGCGATTGCCGGAACTGGAACGGGAAGGGGCGCTTACGCCTTGGTCACGCCCTGCTTGGCAAGGCTGTGGCTTTCCTCGAGCGTGAGCTCTTTGCCCTGGTAGATGGCGAAGTTCTTTTCCGCCACGCATTCGACCTTGGCGTTGAGTGCCGAAGCGACGCCGAACGCGAAGTCGAGCACGCGCATGCTAAGGGCGGCATCGGTGGAACGCAGGGACAGCACCACGATATGACCCGAGCGGACGTTCTGCGCAACCGAGGAAACGTCTTCGTAGCTGGCAGGCTTCAGCACAACGACCTCGCGCGCCGAGGGCTTGGGGGCCGCCGCAACCGAGGAAACGCCTTCGGAAGACGCCGCAGCGGAAGAGCCCGTGGAAGGCGTGAACAGCGAGTCCAACCCCGGCGAAGAGATGGAAGAGCCCGAGCTGGACCCGGAGCGCTTGTACGGGGAAACGAAATCGCCGTAGCCAGAGGCAGGCGTGCTCAGCGATTCGGCCACCTCGCTGGAGGAAGGGCGCGCAGGCTCGCTGGCCGCAGCGCTTGGCGTGTAGGAAGGCAGAGCCTGGGTGGCACCCGCATCGTAGACGCCGTAAGCGCTGGTGGTAGCGCGGATGTCGTTCGAGCTTACCAGGTTCGCCGAGCCATAGCGGCGGGAGCTGCGCGAATGCGCGCCCGTGGAACGGGTGGTGTACTCAAGGCGGTCGTACGGATCGACCGGATCGGAGCCGCGGTCATCGTAGGCGCCGGATGCTGCGGGCTCTTCGTAATCATCGTAGTAGGCGTCGTCATAATAGGCATCGTCATTGCGGCGGCTGTTGCCACCACCCAGGTGGAACCTGTCCTTCAGATCGCCGATTATGTCGCTAGCAGCAAAGGAGGGACGCGGGAAATCCATAGCGGTTATCCTCTTCCGATCGGTTCTTTCGCAAAAATAGGCGCCTATGCCTCTTCGAACTCATCGCTGAAGATGGCGCGCCCTATCCTCACAATCGTAGTGCCGTAATGGA
>CAVHGQ010000207.1:0-2435 GCA_963635335.1 Candidatus Melainabacteria bacterium
GCTACCTGGACGCGGAGAACCCGCAAGAGGTGTTCATCATCGGCGTGCCCGAGCAGACCGACGGCACGCTCATTCCCGATGCGCCGCTGATGCCCGGCCACGTGTTCGGCGTGGGTCATTCGCAGGATGGCGAGATGGCCGTGTACAAGCTGGAGAACAAGGCTGTGGTGGGCGAGTGCCGCTTCAAGCACGAAGGCGTGGGCTCGCCGCGCGTGCGCGAGACGCTGGAAGCCGCGTTCGAGAACTTCGAGAACCTGGGCGGGCGCGTGGTGCAGGGCATGCACATCGCTTCGAAGGATTACCTGCTGTTCTTCAACGATTTGCAGGGCAAGGGGCTTTCCGAAGAGGTTTCGCTGGCGGAATTCGTGGGTCTGTGCTCGGCGGCGTGCAATCGCCCGGTTATGCCGGCGCTGGCCGTGCCCGGCATCCTGCGCGTTTCCGGCTCGATGGACCCGGTGCGCAGCTTGGAGGACATCATGCGCGTGGCCATCAACGCGGGTGCCAAGCGCATCCTGCTGCCGTTTGGGTGCATTAAGGACCTGCAGAGCATCCCCGCCGAGATCGGCTCGGGCTTGAACCCCGTGTTCTATCCTGATGGGGACGCCGTAGCCGCCGCCAAGAGCGCGCTGGATTTGTAGGAGTTGGCAGACAGCTGGGCGGCGCCGGGCTGTTTTGAGTGCCTAGATTCTTTGGGCATTTGGGGCTGCTTGCTTGGAGTTGTGGCGTTGAGCTTCGGTAAACGCCCCTGCGGCTGTTAGGAGGCAAACATGCTGGTAGACATAGATGTGGGCGCTCTGCGCGATTACCTGCTTGACTACTGTGGCAGCGCCATGTTCTCGGGCTTTCCCGCGGCGGTAATCGATGTGGGGCGCATCAGCTCCGCCTCGGGCGAAGAGCTGTGCGAGATCGCCGAAGAGCTGGGCGTGGATCTGAGCCGCTTCGTGGTGTAGCGGCTTCTTGGGCGGGCCAACGCGGGCGCCTGCTTCTGCCCAAGACGCTGATGCCTCGCGTCTTCCGGCGCGGGCAGTTTGCGGATCGGTTCCTCTGCTTAGTGGCGTGGCTTCCGCGCCCGCCCCTTCTTCACGGTTGGGCAACCGCTTTATGTCGGGATTGTGCCCGTTGCTACAATGGCCGTGAAAAACATCTAGGAGAAGGAGGCCATTATGGTTCCCCACATCACGCAAAGCGAGTTCGCAGAAAAGGTAGAGAACGTTCCGTATCCCGTGCTGGTAGATTTCTTCGCCACCTGGTGCGGCCCCTGCAAGATGATGGCGCCGGTGCTGGAAGAAGTTGCCGTTGCCAAGCAGGGCAAGGCCGCGGTGTACAAGGTGGACGTAGACCAGGAGCCCCAGCTGGCGCAGCGCTTCGGCGTTATGAGCGTGCCCACCCTTATCGTGTTCAAGGGCGGCAAGCCTGCCCAGCAGTTCGTGGGCGTTCAGCCGAAGCAGGCGCTGGAGGAAGCCCTTTCCTAGCAGCGCTGGCTTAACCGCCGGTTGGCTTCAACTGCGTATCCCCGTATCCCCCTTGTGCGGTGCTTGTGGCACTGCGCGAGGGGGTTCGTGTATGTGCGCCGAAGCCGCATCCTGGCGGAACAGGCCGATTTTCACGAACGTACATTCCAAGATAAAAGGAGGTACCTCCTATGATCGACGTGCTCATTATCGGCGCGGGCCCTGCCGGCCTTTCGGCGGGCATTTACGCCGCACGTGCCGGGCTTTCCGTTGTGCTGCTGGAAGAGCTTGTGCCGGGCGGTCAGCTTGCTTCCATCGACAAGCTGGAGAACTACCCAGGATTCGCCGACGGCATCAACGGCTTCGATGCCGCGCTTGCCCTGCGCGCCCAAGCCGAACGCTTCGGCGCCCGCATCGTTTCCGACAAGGCAGTTGGCATCGAGGTTGGTGCTGGCGCGGGCGATGGAGCCGGCGAGGATGCCGGCACAGGCGCGGGCGACGGGGTCGCCGAGGGCACTGGCACTTTTGCCTGCCCCGCCGCTGGCGCTGACGTTAAAGCTGGCGGCATGGTTGGCGGCCCTAATGCTGACGGCGGCGTTGATGGCTCTGGCGTCAGCGACGATGCTCTCGCTGGTGCTGGCAATCCTGCGGATGCCGCCGCCCCCTTCACGGTGAAGGGCGCCCAAGGAACCTACGAAGCCCGTAGCGTCATCGTTGCCACGGGCGCCAAACCCGTTCCTCTTCCCAGCGATGGGGCGGAAGCCCTGGTGGGCAAGGGTATTTCGTACTGCGCCACCTGCGATGGTAATTTCTTCCGCGGCAAGGCCGTTGCCGTGGTGGGCGGTGGCGACAGTGCCTGTGCCGATGCCGTGTACCTTTCGCGTGTGGCCAGCGAGGTTCATCTTATCCACCGGCGCGATGTCCTGCGCGCGAACCCCTGGTACGCCCAGCAGTTGGACCAGCTGCCCAACCTCACCATCCATT
>CAVHGQ010000208.1:0-2409 GCA_963635335.1 Candidatus Melainabacteria bacterium
GCACCACCTTCAGCGCCAGCATCACGCGGCTGGTTTCGCCGCCGCTGGCGATCTTGCCCAAGCGCTGCGGCTTCAACTGGCCGCCGGGCGCGAACATGAGCTCGAACGACTGCGAGCCCCACGCATCCCAATTGGCGCGCGGAAGGTCTTCCACGCATGCCTCCAGCCGCGCGCCCTTCATCTCCAGGCGCGCCATCTGCGCCTGCACGGCATCGATGAACTGCGGAACCACTTTGGCACGCGCCGCTGCAAGCGCCTTTGCGGCAGCGGCAAGGGCCGTCTCTGCCGCATCGCGCGTGCGGGCTGCCTGGGCAATAAGCTCATCGCGGCCCTCGTACTCGCGGATCTTGGAAGCCGACTCCTGCTGCAAGGCGAACACATCTTCCATGCGCGGACCGTACCCGCGCATCAGACCCTGCAGTTCCGCTATACGGTCTTGCGTTTGCTCCAGCTCTTCGCGTGGGAAGTCCACCTGACTGCGATAACTGGAAAGCTCGCGACCCAGGTCTTCCAAGCTGAAATACGCCTCGCGCACCACCTGGCGCGTGGACTCGATAGAGGAATCCACCTCGGCAATACGATCAAGGCTGGAAAGGGCAGATTCCAGTTGCTCCACCGCACCGCCGTTGCCGGTCAAGGCACGCTCAGCAGCATGGGCCTCCCCCACCAGAAGCTCGGCGTTCTCCAGCTTGGGCAAACGCTGCAGAAGCTCCTCGTATTCGCCGGGCTGGGGGTTGGCCTTCTCTATCTGCTCCAAGGCGAAGCGAGCGCGGTCCAGCTCCACGGCATCGGCCTGATCGAGCGCCTGCAGACGGTCCAGTTCTGCCTGGGCATCCTTTGCAGCCGAAAGCGCTGCACGGTATTCCCGATGCGGCTGGGCAATATCATCTTTGCCCCATTCATCCAGCAACGAGCGCTGGTACGCCGGGGAAAGCAAGCGCTGATGCTCGTGCTGGCCGCACAAATCCACGCTCTGCCCCACTACCTGCGAGAGCTCTTTGAGCGAGGCAAGCGAACCGTCGAGCGAGGCCCTGGAGCGACCTTGGGCGGTGATGCGCCGCGCGGCAACCACGCCTTCCTCATCGGCGCCGTCCAAGAAGAATCGGCCTTCCACCTGCAGCTCTGGTGCATCTTGCCGCACCAGACCAGTCTCTGCGCGCTCCCCGATAAGCAGTTTCAGGGCATTCAACAGAGCCGTCTTGCCCGAGCCCGTTTCACCGGTGATAACGGTAAGGCCCGAACTGGGGGCAAACGTAGCCTCGGCAATCAAGGCAACGTTCTTGATATGAACCTCATCGATCATGCAAACCCCCTGCTTGCGAAAACAGCGCTGCGGCGCCGTGCTTCCCGCTTCGATTCTACGACATGGTTTTGCAAAGGAATGTGAAAGAGATTGCAAAATGCAATGACCGTGAAGATATCGCACACCGATTAATAGGTACCGCATCCCTCAGAGCAAGCTGGCAGGCATATACTGGGATTTCCGAGTTTTTTCAACCTGAGGTCTACGAAGGGCAACGATGCACAACTGCTCCGCACCGCATATCCGCGCCTGGGGCGCGCTGAGCAATCTCCCGCATTCCGCGAGCAAGGTCATCGATGCCTTGGAGAGCGCCGGTTTCGAGGCGTGGATCGTGGGCGGCTACGTGCGTGATGCGCTGCGCGGCACCACCCCGCACGATGCGGATATCGCCACCAACGCGCACTGGCGGCAAACGCAGGAAGTATGCCGGGCTGCCGGCATGGCGGTGCATGAAACGGGGATAAAGCATGGCACCGTTACCGTGATCTGCGATGACTGTCCCGTAGAGGTAACCACGTTCCGTACCGAGGGCACCTATTCAGACCATCGCCATCCCGACAGCGTGCGGTTCGTGAACAGCATCGAGCAAGACCTAGCACGGCGCGACTTCACCATCAACGCCATGGCTTTCCATCCCGTACGCGGCATCGTAGACCCCTTCGATGGGCAGAACGACTTGGCCAACAAGGTTATCCGCTGCGTCAACGATGCCGACCAGCGCTTTGCCGAAGACTCGCTGCGCGTACTGCGTGCCATACGGTTCGCTTCCCAGCTGGGCTTCTGGATGGCACCCGATACCGAGCGGGCCGTGCGCAAGCATGCCGGCAGCCTGAAAAACGTTGCCGGCGAGCGCCTGTTCCAGGAAATGGACAAGCTGTTGTGCGGCACGGCCGTGCGCACCACGTTGCTGCGCTTCGCGGAAGAGCTGGCTGTGGTGGTGCCGTGCATCAAACCCATGATCGGATTCGACCAGCACAACCCCTGGCACGTATACGACGTGTTCGAGCACACGGCAACCGTGGTGGCCGAAACGCCCGCTTACCCGCTGGTACGCTGGGCCGCGCTGTTCCACGACTCCGGCAAGCCCGACACGTTCTTCATCGGCG
>CAVHGQ010000209.1:0-2400 GCA_963635335.1 Candidatus Melainabacteria bacterium
TCCGACATGATGGGCTTGGACATCGGCCCTGCCACCACCAGCGCGTATGCCGACGCAATCGCAACGGCGAAGACCGTGTTCTGGAACGGCCCCATGGGCGTGTTCGAGATGTCCTCGTTCGAGGCGGGCACCAAGGGCGTAGCGCTTGCGGTTGCGGCCAACAAGGAAGCTGATACCATCATCGGTGGCGGCGATAGCGTTGCGGCCGTGAACAAGTTCGATCTTGCTAGCCAGATGACGTTTATCTCCACCGGCGGCGGCGCTTCCATGGAACTGGTCCAGGGCGAAGCGCTTCCCGGCGTTGAAGCATTGAAGTAAAGGAGTGGCCATGCGCACCTATCTTATGGCAGGCAATTGGAAGATGAACAACACCATCCCCGAGGCTGTTGTGCTTACCCAGCAACTGTGCAACCAGTACAACCGCAAGTGGGACAACGTGGACGTGGTTATCTGCCCGCCCGCTATCGACCTCAAGTCTGCCTACACGGTTCTCGACTTCGATAAGACGAAGATCGCGCTGGGTGCGCAGAACGTGCACTGGGAGGAATCGGGCGCCTTCACGGGCGAGATCTCCATTCCCATGATCAAGGACGCCGGCTGCGAATACTGCATCGTGGGCCATTCCGAGCGCCGCGAGATGTTCAACGAGACCGACACCTCGGTGAACCGCAAGGTTAAGGCGCTCGTTGAGGCCGGCATCGCCCCCATCATGTGCGTGGGCGAATCGCTGGCGCTGCGCGATTCGGGCGAGTACCTGGAGTTCATCACGGCTCAGGTTCGCGCTGGCCTTGCCGGTTTGGACGAACTGGACATGAAGCAGGTCGTTGTTGCCTACGAGCCCATTTGGGCCATCGGCACCGGCCGCACCGCCACGCCTGAGCAGGCCGAAGAGGTGTGCGCCGCCATCCGTTCCGTTCTGGCACAGGAGTTCGGCGAGCCCGTCGCCGAGGCCACGCGCGTCCTGTACGGCGGCTCCATGAACGTGGGCAACGTCGAGTCGCTGCTGGCTCAGCCCGATATCGACGGCGGCCTTATCGGCGGCGCATCGCTGAAAGCCGACAGCTTCCGCCAGCTGGTAGAAGCTGCTCACGAAGCGTAGGGAAATGCTTGTCAAGCGAAAGATTGTTTCCTATAATCATTGTTTCGTGAGACTTGTTTAGGTAAGGATTTTACGTTGTCTATTGTTGCGATTATTTTTACGGTTTTGCTGGTAGCTTCCGGCATTGGCCTGGTAGTATTCGTCCTTCTGCATTCCGGTAAGGGCACCGGCGTCAGCGACATGATCGCCAGCCAGGTGTACAACAACCAATCCGGCTCCAGCATCGTTGAGAAGAACCTCGACCGCATCACCATCGTCCTTGCGGCTATCTTCCTGGTTTCCCTCATCGTTCTGATGGTGGTTTACCCCCAGGGAACCATCAACGGCTAAGGTCAGCTGAACAGCAATTATCATCGAAGGCGATCGAAAGGTCGCCTTCTTTTATGTCCGGAGAAGGAAAGGTTAACGCCCTATGAGCGACAAGGGAAAGTTCCAGCAGAACGTGCGTTTCAATGCCATCGACCCCGATGGGCGCATCGTTGAATGCGTGACGCTGTTCACGTTCGAGAACAGCGAGAGTGGCAAGTCGTACATCGTCTACACCGACAACAAGCTCGACGAAGACGGCAATACGCTGGTGTATGCTTCGGCCTACGTGCCTGCCGATGTTGAGTACAACGATCAATCGGGCATGGCAGCCATCTCCCTTATCCCAATAGAGGAAGAAGGGGAGTGGGCAGTGGTCGAAAAGCTCATCAACGAGGCCAATGACCAGGCCGAATAGCGCCGCGCATTCGCTTTTCAAAAAAGTTCGAATTACCCCTTGCGCAGCACTTCGGTTTTGGTAATATATCTATCGCTGCTTCGCAAGCAACACCGCGAAGCAAAACATACGTCGGAGTGGTGGAACGGCAGACACGCTAGCTTGAGGTGCTAGTGCCCACTTTACCGGGCGTGCGGGTTCAAATCCCGCCTCCGACACCAAATTTCAAAAGCTCGCATCTGCGGGCTTTTTTGTTGTGTCAAGAGGGACGGACCCCTCCAGCACAGTGGAGTGCTCATCCTTGCAGGGCAAGGGCAGGAGCTCGTGATCCCTCCTGTGTCCGTCCGCGTCGGTCGGCGCCCGCGCACCTCGGCGCCCGCCGCTGCCATGTCAGCAGGGACAGACCCCTCCAGCACAGTGGAGTGCCCGCGCCCGCACATCCCTGCCCAACGCTTTATCTGAAGCAGCTGGGCAGCGACGTGGGTCGGGGCATTCTTTACAGCTCGATGCGGCCGAACTTCGCCAGGATCTGGGTTGCGGCGGTGCAGGCTTCGCAGTTGCACCATTTGGCGCCGTTGGCCTTGCGCTCCTTCTGGGC
>CAVHGQ010000210.1:0-2377 GCA_963635335.1 Candidatus Melainabacteria bacterium
GCCTACTCGCTTTGACTTCCGCCTCAACGGTTTAGGTGGTTCCTGCTTCCAAGGCATTCCCGGAAGCGAAACTGACGTTATTCTGTTGCCGGCGCGGCGAATTGTCAACAAGGAATTTGCCGGCGTTACGTAGAGTTAACGCAAGCGGCGGCGAACAAGGATCGGCAAACCTCCGAAGACCAGCTCGGTTCAACGCGCTGCGGCCACCACTCGCGGCAGGGCGAACCCGAAGCGTTCGCCGGCGGAAATCATGAGCCGCAGAGCCTTCGCGCGCGGCCGTCACCTGGGCAGGGGCGACCACCCAGGCCCTACTCCCTATGGCGCACATCCCACTGCTCGGCAACGTAGAAGCGGCGGCGGTTCTGGCAGCTGGTAAGCGTTACCCGCCCGGCGTTCACCAGGTAGATAAGGTGCGCGAACGTTTCACCCAGCGAATAGAACTTCTGGTCGATGGTCCAGCTGTCCCAATCGGGGTGCTTCCACTTGGCGTTGCGCGCGATGTCGATAAGGCTGGCGTGCCCTTCGGCGACCAGCTGGTACAGCTCTTCCAAGCGGTTGGCATGGAAGCCCTTCAGGAAATCCACCCGTTCCGCAACGCCCGTGAAAGGCGCTCCATGACCAGGCAATATAAGGTCTACATCCAGGTTGCGCACCTTGTCCAGGCTGGCAAGGAATTCCTTCAGCGCATCGTAGCCGGTGATCCAGCTCATGATGGTGGGCGTGATGCGCTCCAGCACGTGGTCGCCGGCGATAAGCAGCTTCAGCGTTGGCTCGTACAGGCAGATATGCCAGTCGTCGTGGCCGGGCGTGGTGATTACCTGGAAGCGGTAGTTGCCGTTGCGGTACACGTCGCCGTCGCCCAGGTAGAACAGGTCGGGCTGGTTCTTCGAGGGCACCAACTCGGCGGAAACCTGGTAGGTGCTGGCATCGCGCTTCTGCATGCTGCGCTCATCGTAGGTGTTCGGGCGCACCAAGTGACTGATAAGCGGGTTGTACACGGTGGACTGGATGTCCATGAGGTTGCGCACTTCCTGGAAGGAATGCATGTTGGCGTACACGCGCATCCAGCGGCGCCAGATGCGATCCAGGTTGCCCGTGTGGTCGGGGTGCGAATGGGTAAGCACGATCTCCACCGATTCCCAATCGCGGCCCAACTGGTGCAGCGCGTCATCGAGCGCCTGCTCGCATTCGGGCTCGTTCAGACCCACATCGATGATGGTGGTTTTGTCTTCGCTGAGGATGAAGTACGAGTTCAGGTACTCAAGCGGGTTTCCGGGCAGGGGAACGGGCACGCGCCAGATGCGCGGGTAAACCTCTTCGATTTCACCGTTGTTGTACTGATCGGCATAGCTGCCCATAGCGCTCCCCTTGCGAACCATCCCTGCAGATATTCCCAGCCTAGCGCATAATCAAGGCACCGGCCGCTCGTTACGGGCGGCGTTGGCGAATCGTAGACGGCTGGCTACGTTCGCGCTGGTTCGGTGCAGGCAGGAGGGGAAATGGCGAAAACGGACGGAATGCTTGAAGAATCCGGGCGGCCCGAAGGCGTGGGCGCTGACGAAGGCGGCGCGCACGAAAGGGACGAGCTGCACGAGAGCGCATGTCCCGGGGAGGGTAAGGCTGTGTCCTGTCAATCCCCCGACAGCCTCGCCGCCCTGCCCGACGCGCATTGCCATGTTGCGTTCATGGAAAGCCCCGGTAGGTTTGCCGCCGATGCAGCAAACGCTGGTGCCGCCATCCTTTCTGTGACCGTGACGCCCCAGGAGTACGACGAAACGGAGGGCGGATACCCCTGTTCTGCCGAATCGCAAGAAGATCCCACCAGCTCAGAGCCGAGCCTGCGCCCCAACCCCGCCACACCACAGCAGAGCGCAGCACATACCACGGCCGACCTGCACCCACGCCCCGCCAAACCGCAGCCCAGCGCAATCCGCACCGCACTGGGCCTGCACCCTTGGTGGATTCCGAAAAGCGATCAAGAGCTGGCCAAAGCGCTCGCGGATTTCGACCACATGGCCAAGGGCGCACGGTTCATCGGCGAAGTCGGGCTCGACCTCTCGAAGCGCCGCGTGCACACCCGCACCCAGCAACTGAAAGCCTTCCAGCACATTGCCCACACCGCAACCGAATGCAGCACCCAGGCGATTTCCCTCCATTGCGTAAACGCCTACCCCGAAGCCCTGAGCATCCTTGAAAGTTCAGGCTGCACCGAGCAGTGCGCATGCATCTTCCACTGGTTCAGCGGATCATCCGACCAGCTTGCACGCGCCAAGCGCCTGGGCTGCTGGTTTTCCGTCAGCGAGCGCATGCTGCAAACCAAGCGCGGCCGCGAATACGCGAAGGCCATTCCGCTGGAGCGCCTGCTCCTGGAAACCGA
>CAVHGQ010000211.1:0-2375 GCA_963635335.1 Candidatus Melainabacteria bacterium
GCTACGGCACCGACGAGGGCGGCGACGCTTGGCAGCGCCATGCCACCAAGGAGTTCGCCGTCACGGTGGACGGGCAGCAGGTTGGCACCTACAAGCAGGGCAGCTCTGTGTCTGTCAAGGCTTCCTCCGGCTCCGACAAGCTGTTCAAGTGCTGGGACGCGGAAAAGTCGAGCACGGACATCTTCAACGACG
This sequence comes from Candidatus Melainabacteria bacterium, assembly GCA_963635335.1. Taxonomy (GTDB): domain Bacteria; phylum Actinomycetota; class Coriobacteriia; order Coriobacteriales; family Eggerthellaceae; genus Anaerotardibacter. The sequence continues at coordinate 193 of CAVHGQ010000211.1, forward strand.
ACACCAAATGGAGCGAAGGGCTTTCCTTCATCATGCCGCAGCATGAGGTGAACCTTGTGGGCAGCTACGTCACGCGCACGAACGACGTGAAGGCCACGCTCCAGGCGCCACAGCCGGGCTCCGAGCTTTCGACGGAGGGGACGTTGCTGTGGACGGCCACAGATGGTGAAGAGAAGGTCTCGCACAGCATGGACATCACCGTTGCCTGGTACGAGAAGGGCAGCGACGGCTCGCTTACGCCCGCTTCCGGCACGGCAAAGGCGGGAACCGCTTACGTAGCACGCTTCTCGGCTTCCCAGGACGTGAACGAGGACCGCGCCTTCGCCCTGAACATCGATGCCAGCAAGATCGCCGTGACGCTGCAGGGCGAGGATCTGGTCGATCTTGGCGCCGCCGAGGCGAGCGTGGACGCGTCGGGCACCCTGAGCGTTACTGCCAACGAATACAAGACCGCAGACACCGTGGTCAGGGTGGAGCCTGTCTCCGTGTCGTTCCCCAGGGGCATGTCCAAGGAAGAGTTCATGAAGGCGTTCCCAAGGAGCACTACCGGCCTTACCCGCTCCGGCTCCGTTGTGGACGTGCCCCTCAAGTGGCCCCAGGACTTCGATGGCCTGTTCGACGACAACGACCAGCTCGTGGTTCCCGAGCCAAACCCCAAGGAGCTGACCCTGGAGCTCGACCAGCCCAAGGGGGCGGTGCTTCCCGACGACTTCAAGTCGGTTGCCTGCTATCTTACGGTGGTGAACGCTCCCGTTGATGTCGACGAGCCCACGGTTAACCCTGGCCAGGGCACGTACTCGGCGGTGAAGCAGCCGGATCTGTTCGACAAGGACGGCAGGCTCAAGCTCACCGCAAGCTGCACCACCGATGGCGCCGAGATCAAGTACAGCCTTGACCGCATGGTCAACGGGGAGTGGGAAGAGGTTTGCTCCGAGCAGTCCTTCGGCAGCGGCATCGCCCTTGCCGCACCGGACGAGGCGGGCACGCAGACCAACTACCGGCTTCAGGTTTGGGCAGAGAAGGATGGGTTCAGCTCTTCCGTCCGCACCCTCTGCTATTCCGTTGCGAACGATGAGCAGCCCCAGAAGGTGACCGTGACGGTGAACGGCACCGATACCGGTCTGGATCCGCAGACGAAGGAACTCCAGAAGGTGCAGCTGAAGAAGGGCGGCCAGGCTGTGATCGAGGCCCCCAAGCGCGAGGGCTACGTGTTCGAGAAATGGATCGTCGATGGGCAGGATCGCCCCGGTTACATCCTTATCATCAATAGCGTTGAGGAAGACACGACCGTTACTGCCGTGTACAACCCGGTGGTGAGCGAGCTCGCGGCCGGCTTCGCCGAGCCTATCGCCCACAACGAGTTGGCAGCCTCCGGCACCGTGCAGGCCAAGGCCGGCGACTCCGACGAGTACTTCGACATCGAGAGCTACTTCGTCGGCGAGGGCGGCAAGGCGAATGTCGCCTGGTCGCCGGAGGGCGATGCCGACGGCAAGGCCGAGCATATGCGCAGCTACACAGCGGCCATGACCCTGAAGAGCGATGCGGCCAAGTCCGGCGTGAAGTACGTGATCTCGCCGGACGTCAAGATCCTTCTGAACGAAGTGAAGATCGAGGGCGGCAGCGCCTACATCGCGCAGGCCGCCGACGGCACCAAGAGCCTTTGCATCGCCTTCGAGAGCACCGGCCCCTTGGAGAACCCAGTGTTCGACCACGACCTCGGCACGGTCGAGCTCACCTACGAGCAGGCCTTGGTCTACCAGGCCGGCCAGGATGCCGGCCAGGACGAGACCTGGAGCCTGCCCAAGGAAGTGGAGGCCAAATGCAAGTGCGGCTGCACCGTTCCGCTCGACATAACCTGGGATAAGGTGACCGGCTTCGACAAGGACGGCTTCGATGGGCAGACCCTGACCGCCACCGGCAAGGTGACCTTCCCGAGCTACGTCGACCCCCAGGACGATGAGGGCCACCCGGTCCCCGAAGAAGTCACCGCCACGGTGAAGGTGGCCGCAGCCGAGCAGGTCAAGGCCCCCACCGCCTCCGTGGAGCCCGGGAAGCACGCCGGCACCCAGCAGGTTGAGCTCACATGCGAGACCGAGGACGCCACCATCCATTACACCGTGGACGGCACCGAGCCCACCGCGGACAGCCCCGCCTACGACGGCACGCCCATCGAGGTGGCCCAC
>CAVHGQ010000212.1:0-2374 GCA_963635335.1 Candidatus Melainabacteria bacterium
ATCGGCATAGGCGCGTTTTGTTTGGACGGTCAACAATTCGGGATTGGGTATTTTTGCGCCAAATGAAGGCGTTTTACACAAAAAGAGCAGTTTGTTACCAGGCTCTACCGGTCATTTGAACGTGTTTTGTCCAGAATCGCCCGTCAGAACCGGCTGGGTGTCCCATTATTCCGCCGCTTGCCGCAGCTGAAGCCCGCCCGCCCTAACGGCGCCGCCCCGAGCGGCAGGAATAAGGGGCGAACGGGCGCTACTCTTCCAAGCCCTGGATGTCGAGCGGCTCTACCTGCTCCATCCCCTCATCAACGGGAATGCATCCCAAGGAAGCGAGCACGCAGCGACCCACGTGGTAGCCAAGGTTCACGGGAACCGCGTTGCCTATCTGCTTGTACTTGTTCGACATGCTTCCCGAGAATTCCCAATCGTCGGGGAAGGTTTGGATGCGCGCATACTCGCGAACGGTAAGGGGGCGCGTTTCTTCCGGGTGGCAGCGCTCGGTCTGTTTCTGAGCAGGAGCGCAGGTTAGGGTGAGACTGGGCTCGTCCCAGCTCAAACGCCTGGCCATGCCTGTTTTCCCACCCGAAAGATGGTAGCTTCCGCCCATGTACTCACGTGCAACATCGTCGGGAAGGTCGCGCCAGCACCCGCCGGCAGGAACCAGCTCCATGACGCGGCGTTTCTTCTCGGGGTACGACTGCCCCTCCGACTTGGGGCAATCGTCGAGCGCCTGCTTAAGGGAGATGAAATAGTCCTTCTCCTTCGGGAAAAGGATGGGGCAATCCAGGTCTTTGCGAACGGCAAAGAGGATGATGCGCTCGCGCTTCTGGGGCACATCGAGGTATTGCGCGCGAAGGATCCGGTAATTCACCCGATAGCCCAGCTCATCGAGGGTAAGCAGCATGGTTTTAAGGGTTCGCCCCTGGTCGTGCTTCACCAGCCCACGAACGTTTTCGCCGATGGCGATCTTCGGCCTGACCTCTTTGATAGCACGGGCGAACTCGAAGAACAGCGTGCCGCGCGTGTCCTCGAAACCGCGCGATTTCCCGGCGTAGCTGAACGCCTGGCACGGAAACCCTGCCTGGATAACCTGCGCTTCCATTCCCTTGAAATCGACCTCATGGACATCGCGGCCGTCGATTTCCCATCCAAGGCCGTGGGACTCGCTGTTCTTCCTCAGGGCGTCTGCCGCATTCTTGTCGAACTCGTTGAGGAACACATGCTTCAGGCCAGCGTTGTGGAACCCGAGGGCCGTCCCACCGGCGCCCGCGAAAAGGTCTATGCACGTTGCCTCTTCGAAGATCTTGTCGCCGCCCAAAACGCGGTACTCCGTTGCGTCGTTTTCGCCGTTGAGCTTTTTCTGCAGGCGCTCGATCTCCTTCATGTTGAAAAGGCGCTTGCCGCTCTTGTCCCTGGAAGACTTGATCAGGCCAAGCTTGCTCCAGCGTCTGATGGTGTCGGCAGACACCCCAAGAGCATTTGCGGCTGCAGTGACGGAAACGTTCGACATTCGGCACTTCTTTCGATAACCATTACCTATGCAAGGGTTACCAATGGTACCACGCGCAGAACCGTTGATCTAAGAAGGAAGGCTGATGAAGAAATACTCCACCATTCCCTCTTCGTCGAAGTCTGTTTCGCCGATTATGTCGCTCAGGACTTTGGGGAAAGCGGAATAGAGCTCTTTGAGGGCGTCTTCCCTTCCGAACGCCCAGGTGTAGGCCGTTGCGCCGTCGCAGCAGCGAACAGTTTCCTTCGGCATTCTGCCGGAAACGTTCCAGGGGCGGTCGTAGCGTTCCGGGGTCTTGGGAACTATCTGCACCAGATACGACTTGGAGGCATTCGCGCCTGCAAGAAGGTTCAGCTTGTCCCACATGTCCTTCTCGTCAGAGGCCTTGATGGTATTGAATCGGTTCTTCACCTCAACCGCGATGGTTTTGCCGGTTTCCTTATCGCGAACGCTGAGGTCAACGCCTCCGCCGTTGCTGCCCAGGTTCTCCCACTCAGGGGCAAGGCCCAGCACTGCTTGGTGCCAATTACCGACGGCATTCGAGATGGTCTTGTTCAGGGCTCGCAGGCGCTCGAAGGAAATCATCTCTTCAACGCTCTGCCCGAAAAGGACGGCTTGGGTCACAAGGGTGAACGGGTCGGGCGGGTTCTTCAGTTGGGCGCTATGAGCTCCCTCTATCGCCTTTGCGAACGCGTGCTCGGTAACCTCGTAGAGCTTGTCCTCGTCGATCCAATCAAGCCCGTATGAATGATGTTTTCCCATATCAATCCCCTATCAAAGGCCAAGCAGCGCTCCGGCGAACAATCCTGCCCCGATGATAGCGTTTCGATCTTAAAGATATGAGAAGGCGATGCGAAACCTAGCGCAAAT
>CAVHGQ010000213.1:0-2372 GCA_963635335.1 Candidatus Melainabacteria bacterium
TCTTTGTAGTCCTCGGGGTTCTTCGCGCTTGAGCCGGTAGTGTCGCTGTACGACTTTATCTCGTGGCCGAAGCGCACGGCTCCTTCGCCGAAGCGCTGTGCGATGGCGTCGCTTGCGCGCAGCAGCCCCTCGCTCTTCTTCGCATCTGCAACGAGCGGGTTTCGCTGCGTCGGCTCTTCGGGCATGGGGAAATCGCCGAAGAGCGACTCCTGTACGGGTTCGCCCTCGAAGCCGCTTACCCCCACACCCACCAGGCGCAGCTTCTCGCCTTCGGTCCATATCTCGTCGAGCATTTGGTCGAGCAAAGGAAGCCACGAAAGGTCGTTCGTGCCCAGGTGCGCGCATTTGCGTTGGCAGGTGCGCACCGAAAGGTCTTCCTTGCGCACTTTCAGGTGCAGCGTGGTGCCCTCTAATTCCTTGCGGCGCAGGCGCCTGCCCACCTTGTGAGCCATGGTTGCGATGCGCGCTTGGATCTCCTCGCGGTCGCTAAGGCTTTCCGCGAAGCTTATCTCGTTGGAAACCGATTTCGCCGGCGTGCGATCTTCGATGACGGGAGTGTCGATGCCGCGGCAGCGGTCGGCCATGAGCTGGGCATTCTTCCCGAATACCTGCCGTAGAAGATCAGGGCTGGCGGCAGCTACGTCGCCCAGCGTGCGCAGGTGGTAGCCTGCCAAGCGCTTTTGGGCCACCGGGCCAATGCCGCTCATCTCCTTCACGGGAAGCGGCGCCAAGAACTCTGCCGAATGGCCGGGGTACACCACGGTAAGGCCGCGCGGCTTGTCTTGGTTGGAAGCGATCTTCGCAACGGCCTTCGACTCTCCCAAACCGATGGAACAGGTGATGCCCAGCTCTGCCACGCGGCTCTGGATACGGCGTGCCACTTCCACAGGGTGGGTGCGGTTTGCGCGGGTGGGGGAAACGTCCAGGAACGCCTCGTCGATGCTTACCTGCATAAGGTGGGGCGACTCGTCCAGAAGGATGCCCATCACCTTCGCGGACATCTCGCGGTAACGATGGAAGTTGCCTCCGGTCCAAATGGCCTTGGGGCACAGCCGTGCCGCCATGGAGGAAGGCATGGCGGAGTGCACACCGAACGCGCGCGCTTCGTACGAGCACGTGGAAACCACGCCGCGCCGCTCGGGGCTGCCGCCCACGATAACGGGCTTCCCGCGCCAATCGGGATGATCCAGCTGTTCAACCGAAGCGAAGAAGGCATCCAAGTCCATAAGGATTATGGCGGTGCCATCCCAGGGCAATAGTGCCTGGTTTTCAGGCGCTACACCACCGATGGTATGTGCGGAAATCGTTTTCACGTTAACAGTCTAACATCGGCTGCGGGGGCGTTTCGTTGTGCTAGGGTTGGTGTCCCAAGCCACCTGATGGCTTGTAATTTGCTGTCAATTGGAAAGAACGAAGCGCCCCGAAGTGAAGCCCTTTGAAGTCATAGCCAACGCCGTGAACGAGGCGCCTGTTTCCGCCCCGCGCGAGGCCACGTTGCCCTATGACATTCGGGCCGAGATCGACTGGATCGACTTTTCCTGCGTAGCCAACCCGCTTGGCACGCCCGAACGCATCAAGTGCGCCATCGCCAAGGCCATTGCCGAAGGCGACCTGTCGTTCCTTCCCGATGGCGAAGGGGATCATCTTAGCCGGGTGATGAGCCGCTATTTCGAGATCCCCGACGAATGCTTCATGGCGGGAACCAGCGTTACCGCGCTTATCGGTGCCGTTGCGCAGGCGTACCGTCCCTGCAACGTGGGTATTCCCACGCCTGCCCCCACCGGCTACTTCCTGGCGGTTGCCAACGTGGGCCACAACCCCTTGAAACTCATGAACCCGTACTCGCTTTCGGCGGTAGAGCCGCAGACGGCGTTCAACAACGGCTGCAGCTTCGATGCGGCGGTGCTGGCGAACCCCAGCTTCCCCTGCGCGCGTGTACTCTCCGAGAAGACGCTGAAGCGCTACCTGGATGCCTGCAATTGGGTTGTGGTGGACGAATCGAACATCGGCCTTACCCTGGGCGGGGAAAGCTTCGTGAACCTTACGCAGCAGTACAAGAACCTGTTCGTGATCCGCAGCATCTCCAACGAGTTGGGCATGCCGGGCATACCCATGAGCTATGTGGTGGGCAACGCCCAGGCCATCCGGCACATCAAGCAGTTCTCGGACGGCAGCGAGGTCACGCTGTTCAACGAAGTGGTGGCTCGCGAGTTTCCCCATATCGAGGACTATCTTGAGGAAACCGTGCACGTGCTGGAAGCGGAGATTCCCTGGATGCAGTGCATGCTCAGCCTTACGCCGGGCATCAAGGTATTCCCTTCGGAAGCGAACTTCGTCATGTGCGCGCTCGAGGAACGGGCGGCGCGCGACTT
>CAVHGQ010000214.1:0-2369 GCA_963635335.1 Candidatus Melainabacteria bacterium
TAGTTGTTGAAAGCATCGCGGATCTTCTGCAAGGGGCTGCGCTGCTCGGTAACGTTTTCGCCCATCTCGTCGGCCAAGCGCTCAAGGATGGCGCGCTCCCCCTTCGAGATGCGGGTGGGGATCTTCACCTCAACGTGAACGAACAAGTCGCCGCGCGCATCGCTGCGGAAGCGAGGCATACCGAAGCCCTTCACGCGGACCACCTGGCCGTACTGGCAGCCCTCGGGGATCTTCACCTGAACCTTCTCGTCTTCGAAGATGCCATCGAGTTCGATGGTGGAGCCAAGCGCCGCCTGCACCATGCCGATAGCAGCAGAGCAATGCAGGTCGTCGCCGTCGCGCTCGAAGAACTCGTGCTCTTCAATGCGGATGGTAACGGTGAGGTTGCCGGGCTTCGCGCCGCGCACGCCCGCCTGGCCGTAACCGGTAAGGCGCAGCTGCTGGCCGTCGCGGATGCCGACGGGGATATCCACCGAAACGCGCTGGCGGTCGGGCACCCTGCCCTGGCCGTCGCACTCGGGGCACGGGTTCTCGATGATCTTGCCGGAACCGGAGCAGTGCGGGCAGGTGGAAGCAGATTGCATTGCGCCCAGGAACGTCTGCTGCACGGTAACCACGCGGCCCTGGCCGTTGCAGTCGGGGCAGGTTACCTCTTTGCCGTCTTCGGCCAGGCCGGTTCCCTCGCAATCGGGGCACGGAGCAAGGCGGTCATAGACGATTTCCTTCTTAAGGCCGGTGGCAGCTTCTTCGAGCGTGATGCGCACGCCCACGCCCATGTCGCGGCCTTCCTTGCGCGCGTTCGCGCCGCCGCCACCATTGCCTCCGAAGAACGAGCTGAAGATGTCGCCCATGCCGCCGAACCCGCCGAGGATGTCCTCCAGGTCGACGTATTGCGCGCCGCCGGCACCGCCAGCAGCACCGGGGATGGTGCCGAACCGGTCGTACTGAGCGCGCTTGCTGGGGTCGCTCAGCACGTCGTAGGCCTCGTTGAGCTCTTTGAAGCGATCCTCTGCATCGGGCTCTTTGTTCACATCGGGATGGAGCTTGCGAGCCTTCTTGCGGAACGCCCTCTTGATCTCATCGTCGCTTGCGCTCTTGTCAACGCCGAGTACCTCGTACAAATCGTTTGCCATAGGAGTAACAATCTCGCTTTCGGGAACTTATCTATCTTTCAGGACGCTTCGTGCGGCGCGCACCGCCTTCAGCACCTGCGAATAATCCATGCGCGTGGGCCCAACGATCACGATCAGGCCACTGTGCTCCTTTTCGCCGAACCGGTTGGCGATAAGGGAAACGCTGTTCAGAGCCTCCGAATCGTTTTCGTGGCCGATGCGCACAACGGGGGCATCCTGCGCCATGGCCTCTTCGAACACGCGAAGAAGCATGGTATCACCTTCAAGCTCTTCGAGCACCGGCATCAAGCAGGCCGAATCGCTGAACTCGGGCTTGCCCAGCAGGTGGGACATGCCCAAGGGGTGCCCCTTCACCGCACCCTGGTCTTTCAAACAGGCGAAGATCTCGGCCATGACCAGGCGGAAAAGATCGTCGTGCACCTCTTCGATGTTGAACGGCAGGTTCTCGGGCACCGCCGAGAGCGACCGCCCGGAGAGCAGGCGGTTCAGAAGCTCTTGGGTGCGCAAAACCTCTTCGGCAGAATACTCGTGCGGAAGGTCTATCTGACGGTTCAACACCTGGCCATCCTCGGTGACCACCACGGCCACCAGGCGCTGCGGGGCAAGCAGCACAAGGTTCACCAGGTGGATGTCAACCGAAAGGAAGCGCGGCGGCACCAGAAGCGTCATGCAATCGGTGAAGCGCGAAAGGGCGGCCGAGGTCTTGTCGAACAGGTCGTCCAAATCGTTCGCGGCGCTGCGCAGCTCGCTGATCAGCGAATCGTCCGCGGCGAAATCCTCGCGCGAAAGCAGGTCGTCAACGAAGGCGCGGTAACCGAAATCGGTGGGAATGCGGCCTGCCGAGGTGTGGGGCTGGGCAAGATAGCCCATTTCCTCCAGGGACGAAAGCTCGTTGCGCACCGTAGCCGAGCTGACCCCCAGGTTGTAGCGCTCCACCAAGGCGCGCGAGCCAACCGGCATGGCGCATGCGATGTACTCTTCGATCAGGGCCCGTAAGATCAATTGGCGCCGATCAGACAACATCGCATACCTCCTTCAACCTGCTAGCTTCAAGGCCTATCAATTCACGAATGCATTTTAGCAGCGAGCACCCAAGAGTGCTAATCCGTTACGCACAAGATACCTACCGCCGCACAGGGCGCACATCCGCTACGGCGCCAGCGCGTAAAGCTCGCCGAAAAGGTAATTGCCGAACAACCAGCCCTTTTCGGTGGGAACCCAGGCATCCCCACGCTG
>CAVHGQ010000215.1:0-2350 GCA_963635335.1 Candidatus Melainabacteria bacterium
AAGCCGACGACTTCCATCATCAAGGGCAGGCTCCCAACAACTACCTCTCCACGCTACCCAAGAGCCAGCAGGCGCTTCGCGCGATCGGAACGTTTAGAGACGAGTATCTTCTCGACTTTATCAACGTTGAAGAGTTGGAGGTGCGCGACGCCGAGGACGTGGACGAACGCGTGCTTGAGCAAGAAATCGTCCACAACATCAAGCAGTTCATCATGACCTTTGGGCGAGGCTTCTCGTTCGTGGGAAACCAGTTCCATCTCGAGGCTTTCGGAGAAGATCAGAATGTTGACCTGCTCTTCTTCAATCGCGACCTCAACTGCCTCGTGACCGTCGAGCTCAAGAGCGGCCCGTTCAAAACATCCTACCTGGGCCAGCTTTCGGGCTACCTGCGCGTGCTGGACGATACCGAGCGGCGAGAGCACGAGAATCCATCTATCGGCCTCATACTATGCAAAGACATGAACAAGGCTTTCGTTGACTACATCATCCAGGACTTCAGCAAACCTATGGGAGTGGCCACCTACAAGACTTCGGCCGATGTGTCGAGCAAGCTGCTGGAAGCGTTGCCGCCCATCGAAGACCTTAAAGCGCTGCTGGAAGGCGTCGGGGCGTAACCAAGACAAGCCAACGAACCGAATCGCATGACGGAAAATAAACGTGTCGCGCTTCGCGCTCTCTAGAAAGGGCCGACCTTTCGCTCGCACCCACAAAAGCCTACAGCGAGCTATGAATACGTGTTACGAAGAAACGCGCCTGGCATCAACCTCGCTGCCAATTTACCGCTCCCACCTGGAATTTCGTAGGCGCGAGCGAAAGCTCGCGCAGCACTAGGTCAGCGCCCGAAGGGCGCGTCACACATTTGGCGAAGCCAGCAGAATGGACCCACAGGTAGCGCAAATGTCAGCGAGAGCCGCACCTGCACCTGGATCGCATCGTATTCGCCTGAAACAAGGGGCGTAGGCCCAAAGGGCCATGCCGGCGGCAGCCGGCATATTGAGCTCGCAGGTCCGGTAAAAGTCAGCGCGGGGCCCTGTGGTGCCCGGAATTCGCTTGAAGCAAGCGGGCAAAAGGCCTTTCGCCATGCCGGCACAGCCGGCATATTGGACTCGCAGGTGGCGCCAAAGTCAGCGAGGACCGCCCTGGCGCGTCGTATTCGCCTGAAACAAGGGGGCATAGGCCTTTCGGCCATGCCCCCGCAGTTGAAGGTGAAGACGGCGCGCCAGGGCGGCCCGCAGCGTCGAGTAGTGCGGCGGCCGTCAGGCCGCCGCAACCTACAAGTGCAGCACGCGGTCGCGAATCTCTTGGGTGCGGCCCTGGTTCCAGAACTGCGTCCCGATATAGCCGCAGGTGCGGCGCGCGACGTTGAGCTTCTCCTGGTCGCGGTTGCCGCACTTCGGGCACTCCCACACCAGCTTGCCATCGTCCTCGACGATCTGGATCTCGCCGTCGAAGCCGCACACCTGGCAGTAGTCGGACTTCGTGTTCAGCTCGGCGTACATGATGTTGTCGTAGATGTACTGCATCACGCGCACGACGGCCTTGAGGTTATCCTGCATGTTCGGCACCTCTACGTAGCTGATGGCGCCACCCGGGGACAGGCGCTGGAACCGGCTTTCGAACTTCAGCTTGTCGAACGCGTCGATCTGCTCGGACACGTGCACGTGGTAGCTGTTCGTGATGTAGCCCTTGTCGGTGATGCCCTCGATCACGCCGAAGCGGCGCTGCAGGGCCTTCGCGAACTTGTACGTGGTGGACTCCAGCGGCGTGCCGTACAGCGAGAAGTCGATGTCGGTGGCGGCCTTCCACTCGTTGCACTTGTCGTTCATGCGCTGCATGACCTCCATGGCGAACGGCGTGCCCTCCTCGTCGGTGTGGCTGCGGCCCGTCATGTACCTCACGCACTCGTACAGGCCGGCGTACCCCAGCGAGATGGTGGAATACCCGCCGTAGAGCAGCTTGTCGATCGGCTCGCCCTTCTTCAGGCGCGCGAGCGCCCCGTACTGCCACAGGATGGGCGCGGCGTCGGACAGCGTGCCCTTCAGGCGGTCGTGGCGGCACATGAGCGCCTTGCGGCACAGCTCCAGGCGCTCGTCGAAGATCTGCCAGAACCTCGCCATGTCTCCGTGCGAGGAAAGGGCCACGTCGGGCAGGCTGATGGTGACGACGCCCTGGTTGAAGCGCCCATAGTACTTCGGCTTACCCGGCTCGTAGTTGCCGGCGTTCGCCACGTTGTCGTACCCGTTGCCCGAACGGTCGGGCGTCAGGAAGCTGCGGCAGCCCATGCAGGTGTAGCAATCGCCGTTGCCCTCGGTCTCGCCCTTCGACAGCTTGTACTCGCGCATCTTCTTCT
>CAVHGQ010000216.1:0-2331 GCA_963635335.1 Candidatus Melainabacteria bacterium
CGGTTATCCACTTGTCCTGGTACGTGTTCTTGAAGTACACGGCAGTGTTGTATATTGCGTCCGGCATGTCGCCGAAGTAAACATTGAGCACAACGCCCTCCAATGCAGCGCGACGGTTGCCTTCAAGTATACAATCTGGCAAGTTGAACGCACTTCCAGCGAAAGCAAAAGCGCCCAGCGGAGTTTCCCGGTGGGCGCTTTTGTGGCAACAGCTACAACCTACAGGTCGAAGAGGGTTTTCATGTCGGTTTCCTTCAAGGGGGCGCCGGCGGAGGGCAGGCTTGCTGCGCGGAACTTCTCGGCCGAGGCCTTGCCGCCCAGGAAGTCTTCCGCGTTGCCCACCGACGTTACCGTGCGGCCGGCCTTAGAGGTGAGCGCCTGAACGCCCTGCGTGTTCGTGGAGGCCTTCGTCTTCAGCAGCTCCGTGTTGAAGTTCACCAGGCGGTAGTCGCTGGAAACCAGCGCCAGGTCGCGGTCTTCCTTCAGCACCTGCGCGTACAGAAGCTTGCTGCCGCCGTAGATGGCGTTCTTCAGCTTCTTGCGGTTGGTCTTGGTGGCGTAACCCGAAAGCGATACGCGCGCCACGCGGCCGTTCTCGAACACGAACAGCACGTCGGCCGCGTAGTCCTCGGGATCGATGACCCAAATAACACTCTCGTCGGGCGCCATCTCCAAATCGGTGGCCAAGAACGAGCCCAGCTGGGCCGACTTCGTGTCCTCGAACTGCGCCACCTTGCACTTGTACACCTGGCACTGGTCGGTGAATACCAGCAGCTCGTGCGTGTTGTTCGACGGAAACTCGATGAAAGGTTCGTCGCCGTCCTTGTACTTCAGCGAGGTGGCCTTGCGCAGCACGCGGTCGGTCATCTTCTTCAGATAGCCCTGGCGCGAGAGCATGATGGTAACCGGGTACTCCTCCACCTCGGGCTCCAGGCTCACCTCCACCACATCGGCGGGCGAAACCAGGCCCGTCTTGCGCGGGGTAACGTACTTCTTGTTCACCGCGGCAAGCTCGTCGCGGATAACCTTCTTGATGCGCTTTTCGCTGGCCAGGGTCTTGTTCAACTCGTCGATGTCGCCTTCCAGCTTGGCAATGTCCTTCGTGCGGTTAAGGATGTACTCCTCGTTGATGTTGCGCAGCTTCAGCTCGGCCACGAATTCGGCCTGGGTCTGATCGATGCCGAAGCCCTTCATCAGGTTGGGCACAACCTCCACTTCCAGCTTGGTGTTGCGGATGATGGCGATGGCCTTGTCGATGTCCAGCAGGATGGCTTCCAGGCCGTGCAGCAGGTGCAGGCGGTCGCTCTTCTTCTGCAGCTCGTAGTTGATGCGGCGGCGGGTGGACTCAACGCGCCAGGCAACCCATTCGTGCAGAATCTGGCGCACGCCCATCACGCGCGGGTAGCCATCTACCAGCACGTTGAAGTTGCACGAGAACGTGTCTTGCAACGTGGTGGACTTGAACAACTTCGCCATAAGCTGGTCGGGGTCGGTTCCGCGCTTCACGTCGATGGCGATGCGCAGGCCGGAAAGGTCGGTTTCGTCGCGGATGTCGGCGATCTCGCGCACCTTGCCTTCCTTGGAAAGCTTCACGATGCGCTCGATGATGACGTCGGTCTTGGTGGTGTACGGGATCTCGTACACCTCGATGATGCGCTCTTCCGGCAGATAGCGCCAGCGCGAGCGGATTTGGAAGCCGCCGGTGCCCGTGTTGTAGATGCGGTCCATTTCCTCGCGCTTGTAGATGATCTCGCCACCGGTAGAGAAATCGGGCGCGGGCAGGTACTCGTGCAGGTCGCAGTCCGGGTCGTCCAGGAAATGCATGGTGGCGGTGCAAACCTCGTTCAGGTTGAAGCCACAGATGTCGGACGCCATGGCAACGCCGATGCCCTTGTTGGCGGAAACCAGGATGTTGGGGAACGTGGTGGGCAGAAGGCGCGGCTCCTTCATGGCGCCGTCGTAGCTGTCCATGAAGTCCACCGGGTCCTTGTCGATGTCCTTGAAGATCTCGGCGCAGATGGGCGAAAGCTTGGCCTCGGTATAACGGCTGGCCGCATAGCTGAGGTCGCCGGAGTAGTACTTGCCGAAGTTGCCCTTCGATTCCACGAACGGGGTAAGCAGCGCCTCGTTGCCCGTGGCCAGGCGCACCATGGTTTCGTAGATGGCAGCATCGCCGTGCGGGTTCAGCTTCATGGTTTGGCCCACGATGTTGGCGCTTTTCTGGCGGTCGCCGTTCAGCAGGCCCATCTTGTACATGGTGTACAGCAGCTTGCGGTGCGAGGGCTTGAAGCCGTCGATCTCGGGGAACGCGCGCGAGACGTTGGTGCTCAT
>CAVHGQ010000217.1:0-2327 GCA_963635335.1 Candidatus Melainabacteria bacterium
CAGGCATAACGTCCGCGGGGACTTTAACCTGATCACGGGTGATGGTGGGCATATTGTTCCTCCTTAAAGGCATGGATTCACACAGTGGCTTTCATTATATCGTGTTGCGCGGAGCTTTGCCGAACAGCTTAGGCCCGCCGCGCGATTCTTACGTTATTGCAACCAACCTGCAACGATGGGCGGCATCAGGCTCAACGCGCGGTTGACCCGCGCGGTTCGGTGCGGCACGGGAAAGCGGCAATGGGCGAAGGGCCGGCCGGGATGCTGTAACGGGGCGGCGCAGGACGGCGAGATCCGGGGCACAGCTGTCGATGCACGGCGATGGGCGCTCGCTTCGGGCTCAATCGGGCGCTAGAACCATTCGTGCCTGCCGTACACGTATAGCTGCTCGAACTCGCTCTGGGTTTTGGTGAGGTAGATGATGCCTTCGATGATGGCGATTATCCACACCACACCCGCAATCAATCCGAACGAGAACAGGCCTCCTACCAGGCTCAACGCAAGCAAGATGAAACCCTGCGTGTTGTAGCCCAGGTAGAACTTGTGCACGCCGAAGCAGCCCAGGAATATGGCCAGCAAGCCGGCGGCCACATGGTCGCGCGAGGCGAGGGGCGCGGCATAGTGCGGCTGCACAGGCGGCGGATAGGCGCCTTGCGCAGGGTTTTGCGGTGCAGGCGGCTGCTGGTAGGCACCCTGAGCAGCATAGGCAGAAGCATCCGCCGCCGTGACTGTGCCCTGGGCGAAACCAGACGGGGGCTGCTGATGGATTCCCTGCAGCGGCTGCTGATAGGACTGGGCAGAAGCCGGTTGGGCGCCTGGCGTTGCCTGGGCAGGCACAGCTTGGGCAAAGCTCGATGCGGCCGATGCAGGCGGCACAGTTTGACCCGACATCGGTTGCTGGTAGGCGGCCTGCCCACCGCCTGCGGCTGCAGCAGCGGCCTGCGCTTCAGCTAGCTTCTGCTCGGCGGCGCGCAAAGCCTCGCGTGCCGCTTGCAGATCTTGCTCGGCAGCCTGCAGCGCAGCGTCGCGGGCGATGCCTCCGGCTGCGCTAGCAGCACCGGCCGAACCCGTGCAGCCGCCCTGGCTCGCAGCAGCCGCAGCACCTTCGGCCGCACCCTGTGCGCCGTAGGCAGCCTCTTGGCCGCTCCAAGATCCCGTGCCGCCGGCAGAAGCCGGGGGAACTGGGGGCTGGTTAGGAGTTGCCATGGTGCTCACGCTCCTCGTTCAGGCGCTTTCGTTCTTCGTCCATATGGTGATAGGTTTTCTGCGCGCTGAAGAAGCTCATGATGCGCTCGCGGAACACGATGCCCAGCACCATGAGCACCGCCGCCACGCCAAAGATGATAAGGCTGGTGGCGATATCGCCTTCCGCCAGGCCGGCGGCGGCGTAGGTGGAGATGATCACGCCCGGAATGCGCGCCACGGTGGTGAGCAGCAGAAACGTCTTCATGCGCATGGAGGTGAGCGGCACCAGGTAGGTGAACACGTCCTTCGGCATGCCGGGGATGACGAACAGGATGAACACGATGAGGTTCAGCTTGCCCGAGCGCTCGAACTCGTAGAACTTCACCAGATGCTGCTCGCTCACCATCGAGCGCACGAACGGCGCGCCCAGGCGGTGCACCAGCTGGTAGATGATGGCGCTGGACATCACGCAACCCACCAGGATAATGACCGAGCCGAAGAACGGGCCGTAGAGCATGCCCGCGGCCACCTGTACCACCTCGCCGGGGATGAAGGCAACGATGATCTGCAGCAGCTGCAGCCCCAGCAGGATAAGCACGCCGAACGGGCCTTTGCCCTGGATGCTCTCGATAACCTTGTCCAGGCCGTCTTCCTCGAACAGCAGCGAAAGGCTCGGCCACAGCGCCGCCGCTATCACGAACAGGATGGCGATGAACGCCACCAAGCCAATGAGCTTGATAAGGTCGGCCTTCTTTATCTTGTGGCCGAAAACGGAAACGGTCTGCTGATCCGATTCGCTCATTTCCCCTCCTCTTCGCTGCCATGCGCCGCCTTGCGGTATTCCTCTTTGAAGCTGGAGAACATGCCCTTGGTCTTGGAAAGATGAACGCCCAGCTTGAAGGCGCCGTCGTTCACGGCCTCGCCCGCCTTATGGGCGGCCTTGCCTGCGGCATCGTTGGCCTTCTGCGCCACCTCGGCGGCAACGGGCTTGGCCTTCTGGGCAACGTTGGACGCCTTGTTCGCCGCCACCGCGCTGGCCTCGCCCGCCTTCTGGGCCAAGCCGCCCTGGCTGGCCACCTCAAGCGCTTCGGGCGCAACGATGATGGCTCCGCGCAGGAAGTCTTCGCCTTCCTCGTTGTTCA
>CAVHGQ010000218.1:0-2298 GCA_963635335.1 Candidatus Melainabacteria bacterium
GCTGGTGGCGGAAATGGAATCGGACAGGATGACGCCGCTTAGGTAGCGGGGGTTCCGATGGGCCAAAGTGATGGACTCGGCAACCTCTGGCTTGCGAGCCCACATAACCACCTGGTTTCCGCCGGCCGCAAACGTCTGGGCCAGCGCCGTGCCCCACGAACCTGCACCGATTACCGCGATCTTACCCATATAGACTCCTATCCAGAATGCGGGGCGCAAACCCCGCCCGTGCCAAGTCCCGAAGCGCTTCCCTTAGGCCTTCTTCTTCGAGCCGATCTTGCTTTCGGTTCCGGCACGCAAACGCGCAATGTTCTCACGATGCGCCCAGATCACCGTCAAGGCCACCAGCGTGCACAGCACGAATGCAACCGGGTTTCCCCAGAAGAAGTACAGCGAGAAGAAGGGGCAGGCAGCAGCAGCAGCTATCGAGCCGGCGGAAACGTATTTCGTGGCAGCGACCACAACCGCGAAGATAACGAGCTCGATCACCGCGCCCACAACACCGAACGTGCAGAACAGGCAGCCGACGGCAACCGCGATGCCCTTGCCGCCCTTGAAGCCCAGCCACGGGCAGAAGATGTGCCCCATGGTGCAGCCAAGGAAGGCAACGGACAAGCACACCTGCTGGATATAGGCAAACGGGTTGTCTGCGCCGCCGAAGGCCTGAACGAAGGCCACCACGCCCAGCACGTTCCCGGGCATAAGGGAAAGCCCGAAGGCCGAGGCGATGGCGCCCGCCGCGATGCCCTTGCCGAAGTCCAGCACGAACACCGCATAGCCACCTGCCTTGCCCATGGTGCGGATGGCGTTGGTGGTGCCGATGTTGCCGGAGCCATGCTCACGCACATCGGTATGGAAGAACACGCGGGAAATGATGACTCCCCACGGAATGGATCCCAGAAGGAACGAGACAACCAGCAGCAGGAACAGCTGCCCAACGGTTACGAGCATGAGGAGTTAATCCTTCTTCTTGAACTTGAGGCGGATAGGGGTGCCGGTGAAGTCGAACGAGGAGCGCAGGCGGTTCTCCAAGTAGCGCTCGAACGAAGGTTCCACCAGGTCGGGGTGGTTGCAGAAGAACGTGAAGAACGGCGGCTCCACGCCGGTCTGTGTTACGTACTTCAGCTTCAGGATGCGCTTGCCCTTCGAAACGGTATGGCCGAAGTCGCGGATGTCCTGCAGCCAGTTGTTCAGGCGCGAAGTGGAAATGGTCTTGGAGAAGTTCTCGTAGGCCTCGTCCACCGCCTTCCAGATGCGCTGCACGTTCTTACCGGAAAGGGCGGAGATGGCAATCACAGGGGCATACCCCACGAATGTAAGGCGATCCTCGATGCGCTCGCGCACATCGGCCTTCGCCTCGGGGCCTTCTACCAGGTCCCACTTGTTCAGCACGATGACCATGGCGCAGCCGCGCTCGGCGGCCATGCCGGCCACGCGCTGGTCTTGGTCGGTAAGGCCGATAGTGGAATCGATGACCAACAGGGCCACTTCGGCGCGGTCGATGGCGCGCATAGCACGCACGAAGCCGTAGTACTCCACATCCTCGTCGATGACGCTCTTCTTGCGAAGGCCGGCCGTGTCCACGATGGTGTAGTACTTGCCGTCGTGCTCGATGGTGGTGTCGATGGCATCGCGCGTGGTGCCCGCCACATCGGAAACGATGGAGCGGTCGTTGTTGGTGAGCTTGTTGGTAAGCGAGCTCTTGCCGGCGTTCGGGCGGCCGATAATGGCCACGTTAACGGCATCGAGTTCCTCTTCTTCACCCTTGTCTTCAGGGAACAGGGAGACAACCTCGTCAAGCAGGTCGCCGGTGCCGGTGCCGTGAAGTGCCGAAACCGGACGCGGCTCGCCCAGGCCCAGCTGCATGAACTCCCACATGCCAGCCTCGTCGGCAACGTTCTCGAGCTTGTTGACGGTAAGCAGGACCGGCTTCTTCGCGCGGCGCAGGATGTTGGCCACCGCCTGGTCGTCGGCGTTGATGCCGGTCTGGCCGTCTACCAGGAAAACGATGACGTCGGCCTCGTCGGCAGCGGCGAGTGCCTGGGCGGTGATGGAGCCCTGGAAGGCATCGTCGCCGCCGATCTCGATGCCGCCGGTGTCGATGATCTTGAACCCGTTGCCGTTCCAATCGGCCTCGTGGTACGAGCGGTCGCGCGTGACGCCGCGCATCTCGTGCACGATGGCCTCGTTGTTTTCCGCAAGACGGTTAACCAAGGTGGATTTGCCCACGTTAGGGCGGCCGACGATGGCCACGATAGGCAAGCTCATGCCAACTCCTCAGATTCGCGTTCGTAAGTT
>CAVHGQ010000219.1:0-2274 GCA_963635335.1 Candidatus Melainabacteria bacterium
TTCAAGACATTCGCCAGATGGTCGAAATAGCGCAGATAATCAAGCCTCATCGAAAACGTCCCCTCAGCCGTTATTGAGATCCCCAATCAAGATTATAGGTTCAATAAAGCCGAGACCTGGCAATCAACGCTGCAGAGCCGCCCAGAATGAATAGGTTTCCCGCCATTTGAAGGCCGCTCCGGCGCCAACTTCTAGAAGTACTTCTCCTCGATGTAGTCCACCGGCATATCGCAGTCGAACCAGATCTTTTCGCCCAGTGCGGCCTGGGAAAGCAGCATCTCGATGCCAGGGGCGGTTTGCAGGCCGTGCTTCTTGGCCATCTGGATGAGCTTCGTCTCGCGCGGCTCGTAGACGGTGTCGGCCACGAACAGGCCATCGTGCAGCATATCCTCTTCGATGGTGCACTGGTCGTCCAAGGGCGCCATGCCCACGCGGGTGGCGTTCACGAACAGCGCCGAGTTCTTCACTGCGCGCGCCAGTTGCTCCTTGTTCTCCAGATCGTTCAGCACCATTGGTACGCCGGTTTTCTGCGAGAGCTCAACCACGCGTGCTCGGGTGGAATCCCAGAACTTGTCGCGCAGGTTGAAGATGTTCACGCAGGCCACGCCATCGAGCGCCAGCTGGGTGAAGATGGCCGAACCCGCACCGCCGGCACCGACGATGGTGGCCACCTTGCCCGCGGGCTCGAAACCATGGCGGCGAAGGTTCTCCACGAAGCCGGCACCATCGGTGTTGTGGCCGATGGCCTTGCCGTCCTTGATCTGCACGGTGTTCACCGCGCCCATCAGCTCCGCCGCGGGGGTGAGCTCGTCTAGGTACTGGCCAACCGCGGTCTTGCACGGCATGGTCACGTTGTAGCCCACCACGCCCATCTCGGTCATGCCCTTCACCACTTCGCCCAGGTTGTCGGGCGTTACGTCGAAGGCGACGTATACCGCGTCGATGCCCAGCTGCGTGAACGAATCCGTATGCATAACCGGCGACATGGACTGGGCCACGGGCGAACCCAGAAGGCCGACGAGCTTGGTTTTGCCAGAGATGTTGATTTCGATTCCCATGATGGTTTCCTCTTCCCGGAAAGGCGGCGGGCATATGCGCATCCGCCGCCTTAGATAAGTGATCTCATACGATGCCGGCTGGTGGCCAAACCGAAAGCCAGCGAGCCGACCAACCAGCAATCCCAGTTAGGCAATTTCCGCTAGCTACCAGGCGCTATGCCGCCTTGCCGTGCGTGCCGAACGGCACGGTGGTAGGAGCTTTCGGCTCATCGCTATTCAGGGTAACTGCCGCTTCCTTTTCGGCAGATTCTTGGATGGCATTGATCACCTTCAGGGTGTCCAGCGCGTTTTCGCCCGTGCAGCGCGGAACGGTTTCGCGGCCCTTGCACAGATCGACGAAGTGGTCGAGCTCGGCTGTCATCGGGTCGTTCTTTTCCACCTCGAAGTGCTCGTGCTTGATGGGGTTCAGCCAGCCGTACGCGTCGTCGTCCTGGTAGTACAGATCCATGTTCGGGAAGCCGAACGAGCCCTTGGTGCCGAAGATGCGCATGCTGTTCTCGCCGGGGCACATGGTGAAGAAGGTGTTCTCCTGCGCCGCAAGGTCGTAGTTCCAGGGACCCGGCGTGCCGTCGGAAACGAAGTAGCTCGCCGTTACGCCGCCCTCGTATTCCACCACCGCCGAAACGGAATCCTCCACCTCGTTGCCGCGGATGGTGTTGCGTGCCGCCGCGTACACCTTCGTGGGCTTCATGCCGGTGACGAAGTTCAGGTCGTCGAAGTCGTGGATGGCGTTGATCAGCAGCGGGCCCGAGCCCTTCTTCGTGTGCCATTCCACATCGAAGTACTCATGCGGCTTGGCGATGGCGTAGTTGGACTGGATGCCCACGATCTGGCCCAGCTTGCCCGATTCGATGACCTGGCGAAGGAACTGATAGCGGCTGGAAGAGCGGCGATGATGCCCTACCAGAAGCGTTGCGCCCGCTTCCTTGCAGATGTCGATGATGCGCTGGGCGTCTTCCACGGTGTTCGCGATGGGCTTCTCGAGCAGGATGTTCTTGATGCCCGCGGCCAGCGAGAGCTCGACGGACCGAACATGCAGGTTATTGGGAAGCGCAATGGCTATCGCGTCCAGGTTTTCCTGCTTGAGAAGCAACGTGTAGTCGTTGTACAGGCGAACGTCCAGCTCCTTGGCAACCGCCACATCATGCTCGCCGAAGCCGGCAACCGCAACCAGGTCGATTTCCGGGTTGGCCTTCGCGTCGCGCGCGATCTTGGA
>CAVHGQ010000220.1:0-2250 GCA_963635335.1 Candidatus Melainabacteria bacterium
ACGCGCTCGAGCAGCTTCTCGGCGTCCTTGCCGGTGATGTCGGCAGGCGTAAGGTCGACGAGCACCAGGTGGTTGTCGGTACCGCCGGAAACAAGGCGAAGGCCGCCTTCAACCATACCCTCGCCCATTGCGGCGCAGTTGGTGATGACGTTCTGGATGTAGGTCTTGAACTCGGGCTTCAGCGCCTCGCCGAAGGCAACGGCCTTGGCGGCGATGATGTGCATGAGCGGGCCACCCTGGGTGCCCGGGAACACAGCGCTGTTGATCTTCTTGGCAAGCGCCTCGTCGTTGGTGAGGATGAAGCCGCCGCGCGGGCCGCGGAGGGTCTTGTGGCTGGTGGAGGTTACCACGTGGGCGTACGGCACCGGGCTGGGATGCAGGCCCACGGCAACCAGGCCGGCGATGTGCGCCATGTCGATCATCAGGTAGGCGCCCACCTTGTCGGCGATCTCGCGCATGCGCTTGAAGTCGATGACGCGCGGGTAAGCGGAAGCGCCGCCCACGATGAGCTTCGGCTTCACCTCGAGAGCAAGGCGCTCCATCTCGTCGTAGTCGATGAGCTCGGTTTCGGGGTTAACACCGTAAGGCACGATGTTGTAGTTCTTGCCCGAGAAGTTCACGGGCGAACCATGGGTAAGATGCCCGCCGTGGTCGAGCGAAAGACCCAGCACGGTATCGCCCAGGTTGATGAGCGCCTGGTAGGCAGCCAGGTTGGCATTGGCGCCGGAATGGGGCTGAACGTTGGCGTACTTGCAGCCGAACAGCTTGCAGGCGCGCTCGATGGCCAGGTCTTCGACGATGTCGACCTTCTCGCAGCCGCCGTAGTAGCGCTTGCCGGAATAGCCCTCTGCGTACTTATTGGTAAGGACCGTGCCCATGGCCTGCATGACCGCGGGCGAAGCGATGTTCTCTGATGCGATGAGCTCGATGGTTGAGCGCTGGCGGGAAAGCTCCTGCCCAATTGCGTCTGCTATTTGGGGATCTTCTGCTGCGATATAGTCGAGAGACATATGCCGCGCTCCTTTCGAACTGGGTTACGCATGGTTGCAATATGCACCAAAGGGTAGCACATGCCCATAAGAATGGTGCGCCGGCCAAGCGTGAAACCTGGTCGGCGCACAAAGTGTTTCATATTGGAAACGAAACGGGGTTGTTCGGCCCACTAACCTTCGAGCAGCGAGGCATCGGCTCCGCCACCGAGCAGGCAATCGGCCAAGGCCTGATCGTTGTCGGTGTTCCTGGGGAACTCCCACGTGCTGCCGTTTTTCTCGAGCGTGAAGGTTACCTGGGTCGTAGAAGTGTCGGCACCGTCAACGGCATCCATAAGGGTTCTGCCAGCATAGGTGTACACCTCATCGAGGGTGGTGAAGCCCTGGTTCATGACATCGCTCTGGAGGGAATCGGACCAGCTGGTGGCAACGACGTACAGCTGCTTGCAGGTGACCGTCGTCTTGGCCTTCGCCGTAGTTCCGTCCACGGTGACCTCATCGATGTTATAGGAGAAGCCGGAAAGCCACGACTTCACCAGCTCGGTGCTGTCCACGTTCATCTGGGAAAAGGTGCCGCCCGTGCTCGATTCGATCTCGGAGGTGATCTTGTCGATGCTCTCGTCCGAGAGGTTCACCAGCTGGCTCAGCTCGTTGTCGAGCGCTTGCTTGGCCTGGTCTTGGTCGGACGGGCCGCAGGCGGTAAGCGCGAAGCAAAGCGCACATGCGCACACGGCGATAAGCCCCGCAAGGAACCCCCGACGCACAAAGGTGGTCTTTTCCATAGCTGCCCCTTTCATCGGCACTGCGTAGATCAGCTGCTAGTCTAGCGCGTTGATCTTCTCTACACGGCCGGCATGGCGGCCACCGGCGAATTCGGTGGTCAGAAAGGCATCGAGGATGCGCTCGTTGTCTTCAAGGGAAACGAAGCGCCCGGAAAGCGTGATGACGTTGGCATCGTTGTGCTCGCGGCACAGCACGGCGAAGTCGCGACGGACCACGTTCGCGGCGCGGATGCCCTCGAGCTTGCCCGCCGCCATGGCCATGCCGATGCCCGTTCCGCACACCAGAACGCCGCGCTCGGCTTCGCCGGATTGCACGTCTTTACCGACCAGCACCGCGAAATCGGGGTAGTCGACGCGCGAATCGCTTTCGGGGCCGCGGTCCAGCACCTCGTGCCCTTCGCGCTTCAAATACGCAACAAGGTCCTGCTTCTGTTCGAATCCGGCATGGTCCGATGCGATGGAGATCTTCATGGCGCCTT
>CAVHGQ010000221.1:0-2240 GCA_963635335.1 Candidatus Melainabacteria bacterium
GCTCGCTCCGTTTGTAGGTCGTGGTGTCAAAGCCTTGGTACTTGAACTCCCGCTCAACCCCGCTCGAAGTGATCGTAACGGACGCGTGCTCGTTCATATAGATTGTGGCGTCCTCGTTCGAGCTGGTGATCTTGTGGCCGCACATGTCGATGGTGAGCGACTTGCTGTCAGCGATGTCAAGGCTGGCCGAGCCCAGATCCCAGTCGGCGTCCATGTAGATGGTGTAGCCGCTGTAGCCAGCTTCTTTGGCTTGGTTGACGCTTGTGTAGTCGACACGGTTGCCCGATGTGTCGGTAGAGTGAGCGACAACGTTGTCCGCCAAGGCCGGTGCCGGATGAACCAGCACACACAGCGTTGCCGCCAAGGCCAACGCGCATACCGCGGCAAGAAGGGCAGACGTGCTACGCCAAGCTGTTTTCTTCTGCATAAGGAGCCCCTTACGTTCACTTTGCGATCCCAACAGGATAGCGCACCGGCGGGGCATGCCGGCCAATAAGATAGCGCCCACAAAAGCGAAACATGCCCTAACACAGAACGGCCCGCGACGGGGAATCGTCGCGGGCCGTTGGTTTGCTGGAAGTCGCCGGGCTCTCTGGGAGCTGTCGGGCTGGCAGCCGCTAGCTAGGCGCTAACTCTTGCGGCGGTGCAGGGCCATTGCGAGGACGGCCGCTGCGGCAATAGCCGCCATGGCTGCTGCCACTGCCGCGGAGACCGCTAGAGCGGAATCGCTGGTGGCGGGGACGGACGAATCAGCGGCGGCCTCATTGACGGAACTGTCCGAGCCGTCCGCTGCCTTGCCTTGGCCGGATTCGGAGCCGCCCTGGCCGTCGCCCTGGCCGGAGCCGCCGCCCTGGGCTTCCGTCCATTTCGCGTAGACGGTGGTGCTCTCAGTGATGGGCGCGCTGAAGTCGAACTCCTTGGTGAGCTCCTTGTCGGCGTACCAGCCGGCGAAGGAGTAGCCGTCCTTGGTCGGATCGGAGGCGGGGCGCTGGGCGCACTCGCCCTGGGGCACCGTCTGGGCGGCCACTGCGGAGCCGCCGGCGGTGTCGAACACCACCGTGAAGGCCTGCACGGGCTCGCCGCTCTTGGCCCAGTGGGCGTAGAGGGTCACATCGGCCGTCACCGCGCTGTCGAAACTGTAACGCTCGCCTCCTTCCAGGTACCAGCCCAGGAACGTCCAGCCGTCCATCGCAGGCGCCTTGGGCTCGATGGCGCACGCGCCGTCGTCGACCGTCTGGGCCTCGACGGCGGAGCCGCCGGCGCTGTCGAAGGTCACCTTGTGGGTGATGGTGTAGGCGAACTCGGCCGTGTCGCTCGGCTTCCAGCCGTCGCGGAAGGCCTTGGCCTTGACGGTGGCGCTGTGGGCAATCTCGATGGCCTTGCCGTCGTAGGCCGGGCTTTCCGCGGTGGGCTCGGTGCCGTCCACGGTGTAGCGGATGGTGGCGCCCTCGGTCTCGCAGAAGAGCTCAACCTGCTGGGTGCCGGCGTGCCTCCCGGGCTCCACGGAAGCGATGGGCTGCGCGACCTGCTCGGCCGCGGCCACCTTCACCGTGGCGGTGACATCGGCGGAGACCGGGTCACCCTTGCCGTCATCGGGGTCGACATAGCTCGGGAAGGTCACCTTGCCCTTTACGGTGAATTCCTGCTCCCCGTAATTGCCCTTGTCGAAGCCCTCGACAGCCTCCCACGTTATGTCGAGCGGCACGGTGCAGCGGCACTTGCAGGTGGCCTCCACTTCCTTGGGCAGGCCCCAGGACTCGTCCTTGCCGGCGTCCTGGCCGGCCTGGTAGCTCCAAGCCTGCCCATAGGTGAGCTCGACCGTGCCGAGGTCTTGGCCGAATGCCGGCTCCTCCAAGGGGCCGGTGCCGGGGAAGGTGACGCAGAGGCTCTTGGTGCCCTTGGCGTCCTGCGCGATGTAGGCGCTTCCATCTTCGATCACATTGCCGGCGTAGGCGATCTTGATATTCGGCGAGATCACGTACTTCACGCCTGCGGGCGCCTTGCTGCTGTCCAGGGTCATTGCCGCCGTGTAGCTGCGCATGTGCTCGGCCTTGCCGTCGGCATCGCCCTCCGGCGACCAGGAGATTTCCGCCTTGCCGCCCTCGCCGACGAAGTAGCTCTCGATGTCGAAGTACTTGTCGGAGTCGCCGGCCTTGGCCTGCACGGTGCCGGAGGCCGCCAGGGACTCATGCGCCACAGGCGCCTCGAAGCCGACGTTGAACTCGCTGACCACCGGGTTG
>CAVHGQ010000222.1:0-2201 GCA_963635335.1 Candidatus Melainabacteria bacterium
GCACGGCGATGGTAAGGGTGAACGGCGTGGTGTAGTGCAGCGCGCATTCGCCGCGCCCGTAGTGGCCGTACATGCGGTCGGCTATCTGGATGGCGCGGGCCAGCTTTTCGGCTTTCTTTTCACGTGGCATGGCGCATCCTTCCTGCGGGCGTGTGGTTCGGTGCCGTTCGCAACGGCTGGGGAACGGCATTTACCGAAGGCTGTCGGGTTCGGCCAGCAGCTTGGGCGCCGCCGAACTGCCAGGCCGCCTGTGCGGGCGTGTTGATCTTCGGCTGGTGGGCTGTTCCAAGCTGATTATAGGGCTCGATGGGCTACCCTTGTACCAGCTGCTTTTCGCAGCTTTTCTGCGTTACAGGAAGATAGGAGCGCCATGCTCATCGATATGCTTTCCGCCCAGCTGGCCAAGTCCGGCGCGCTTGCCGATGCCTGGGGCAAGCTTGATGCCGGCCAGGATGCCACGGTAGGCGTTGCCTCTTCGGCGCGTCCGTTCCTGGTGGCGGCGCGCTTCGTGCGCGACCCGCGCGCTACCTTGGTGGTGTGCGCAGGCGAAGACGCCGCGGAGGTGTTCGCGCGCACGGTGGGCGCTTTCGTGGGTGAAGAGCGTGTGCTGCGCTTTCCCGATTACGCGGGCAACCCGTTCTCGCTCGATGCGCCGGCGCAGCCTCGCCTGCACGGCACGCGCTTGCGTGCACTGTGGGCGCTTCAATCCGGCCAGCAGGTTATCGTGGTAGCTTCGGCGCGCTCGCTTCTGCGGCGTATTGCCCCGGCTAGCGCGAATATCGCACAGCCGTTGAGCCTGCGTGCGGGGGACGACCTGTCGGAAAACCCGCAGCGTGGCATCGGCAGCTTCGACGACCTTGAGCGCTGCCTGGTTTCCATGGGCTACCAGAATACGGGCGAACTGGACGGCCCGGGCACGTTCTGCGTGCGTGGCGGCGCGATAGATGTGTACCCCGGCAACCTGCCGTTTCCCGTGCGGCTTGATTTCTTCGGCGACGAGCTGGACGAGATCCGCCGTTTTTTGCCTTCTACCGGCCAGACCATTTCCTCGCTGGAATCGGTGGACCTGTTCCCGGTGCGCGAGTTCTGCGTGGACGACGCGTCGCTTCGTCGCGCCACGCGGGTTATCGCGAAGGGCGCCGAGACGAACCCCGACAAGCGCGATTTGCTTGAGCGCCTGGAAGACGATTCCCGCGAGCTGCCCGACCTTATGGCGGCGTATTTGCTGGAAGGCACTGCAACGGTGGGGGACTACCTCCCTGCCAGTGCGCTTACCGTGCTCATAGAGCCGCGGTCGCTGGTGGACGATGCCATGCACGCGCACGATGAGCTGGCCAAACGCTGCGTGGGCACTTCCATTCCCGTGAGCGATTTGTACGTGGGGCCGGCCGAGCTGGACTTCGGCAAGAACCCGCGCGCCACCTACGTTTCCATCATGCGCGTGGGCGCCCAGATCGATAGCGAGCTGGTGGTGAAGCGCGTGGATGTGGCAGGCGACCCCGACAAGCTGTTCGGCCGCCTGCGCTCCTTGGCCGAAACCGGCTTTGCGGTGGTGTTCTCCGTTCCGCATTTCCGTGCGCGGCAGGAAATGAAGCTTTCGCTGGTAGACCTGGGGATTCCTATCAACGAGATACTGGATGTGACGGGCGATGCGCAGGCCAAGCTCAAGCGCGGCCAGGTGAACATCGTGGATGTGGACATCCCGCTGGGCATGATATTCCCGGCGGCGAAGATGGCGTTGGTTTCGCTTTCCGACACGCAGGGATCCATGGCCACGCGCAAGCGTTCGCGCATCGACGTGACCGAGGTCACCTTTCCCTTCAAGCCGGGCGACTACGTGGTGCATGCGGCCCACGGCGTGGCGTTCTTCCGCGACATCGTGCGTCAAGACGTGGGCGGCTCCGAGCGCGACTACCTGCTGTTGGAATACGCCGAGGGCGACAAGCTCTACGTGCCGGTGGAACAGCTGGACCGCGTTACCCGCTACGTGGGGCCGGAAGGGTCTTCGCCCCGGCTCACGCGCCTGAACACCTCCGACTGGAGCCGCGCTATGGCCAAGGCGCGCAAGGCAACCAAGCAGCTTGCCTTCGACTTGGTAGACGTGTACACGCGCCGCGCTTCCACCCAGGGCTACCGCTACCACGACGACACGCCCTGGCAGCGCCAGATGGAGGAAAGCTTCCCCTACCAGGAAACGCCCG
>CAVHGQ010000223.1:0-2188 GCA_963635335.1 Candidatus Melainabacteria bacterium
GGGGCAGGGGTCAAGGCGGGGTCTGGGCTAGCTGCAGCAGCTAGGCGCACCAACCTACGGCAACCACTTGTTCAGCACGGCGGCCAGGCGGGAAAGATCCAGGGGCTTGGCGATGTGCTCGTTCATACCGATGGTCTTGGCTGCCTGTATGTCTTCGGCGAACGCGTTGGCCGTCATGGCGATGATGGGCACCGTGCGGCACCATTCGCGCTTCATGGAACGGATGGTGCGCGTGGCGTCGTAGCCGTTCATCTTGGGCATCTGGATATCCATGAACACGATGTCGTAGTGCCCGTCGGCGCAGTTGGCGATGGTGTCCACTGCTTCGGCACCATCGTAAGCGCACTCGACTTCCAGCCCGCCCATCTCCAATATCTCCTTGGCGATCTCGGAGTTCAGCAGGTTGTCTTCCACCAGCAGGGCGCGCTTGCCCTCGCCGTTCGTCTTCTCCAGGCGCTCGATGGGCTTCAGCGTGCCTATCTCTTCGGTGGCATCGTCCAGGATGGCGTGGAACGTGCGTGCTAGGCGCGAGCGGAACAGCGGCTTGGTAACGAAGGCATTCGCGCCGGCCTCGCGCGCTTCCTTCTCTATCGTGGACCAGTCGTAGGCTGAAACGATGATGATGGGCACGTCTTTGCCCACGGCGGCGCGGATGCGGCGGGTGGCCTCCACGCCATCGACGCCGGGCATCTTCCAGTCCAGGATGCAGGCGAAGAAGTCTTGCCCCACCTCGTGCTGGGCCACGGTAAGCTCCACGGCGTCGCTGCCGCTGGTGGTTCCGGTGGCTTTCATGCCGAAGCCATCTAGGATGTGGCAGGTGGAGTCCAGGCTGGCCTGGTCGTCGTCGGCCACCAGCACGTTCAGGTCCACGAAGTTGGTGAAGTCGTCTTCCACCTCGTGGTCTTGCAGCTTCAGGCGGATGGTAACCGTGAAGCGCGAGCCCACGCCCTTCTTGCTTTCCACCACGATGTCGCCGCCCATAAGGCGTGCGATGTTGCGGGAGATGGGCATGCCCAGGCCGGTGCCCTGGATGTGGTTCACGCGCACGTCTTCTTCACGGCTGAACGGCTCGAAGATGTGCTCCAGGTACTCTTCGTCCATGCCGATGCCGTTGTCCTCGAACACGAACTCGTAGCAGGCCACCTTTGCCTGGGTGCAGGGCTTCTCGGAAATCTTCAGGCTGATCTTGCCACCATCGGGGGTGTACTTGATGGCGTTGCTCATCACGTTCACGAACACCTGCTGGATGCGCAGCGAGTCGCCGATGACGTGTTCGTGCACCAGGTCCTTCGACGAAACCGAGAAATGGTGCGCCTTGGTTTCCAGCTGCTGGTTCACCATGACAACCAGGCTGTCCAGCAGTTCGGAAAGGTTGAACTCGTCTTCCGAGAGCACTACGCTGCCCGTTTCGATCTTGCTCATATCCAGCACCTCGTTGATAAGGCTCAGCAGGTGCTTGCTGGAAAGCGAGATCTTCTTCAGGCAGTCGCTCACGCGCTCGTCGTCGCCCAGGTGGGCGGCAGCAAGCGCGGTCATGCCGATGATGGCGTTCATGGGCGTGCGGATGTCATGGCTCATGGAGGAAAGGAAGGCGGTTTTCGCCTCGCTGGCCCGCTCGGATGCGATAAGGGCTTCCTGCAGGGCGAGGTTGGTGTTCTTGCGCTCGATGGCTTCCTCGCGGATGTCGCGCAGGATGGCGGCGCAGTAGCCGCGCTGCCCGATGGGCCAGCAGCTGATGCGCAGGTACATGCCGGTTTCCTCGGAAATGTACTCGCAGGTTTGCTTCTCGCCTTCGAAGGCAGACTTGTAGTAGATGTCCAGCCAGGTGCGGTCGCTGTTGGGGAACAGGTCGTAGAAGCGCTTGCCCAGCAGGCTATCTGCGGTAACGCCTTCCACCTTCGCCAGGGCTTCGTTGACATAGGCGAAGGTCCAATCCACGGGCTTGCCTTCTTGGTCAAGCTCCATGCGGATGATGTTGAAGGGCATGGCGCTTTCGCCGAAAACCCCAATTGGGAAATCGCGGATAAGCTCGTTATCTGGTTGCGTTTCAGCGTCCATCCTCAAGCGACCTTCTTCCATGTTCCTTCTGGGGCGATTTTTCGCAAAACAAATGATTTTCTACCACAATAGGCCGCTTCAACCAAAGGTTGATCGGCGATGTGCGGGGTTTTCCTGCGCAGTGGAAAGG
>CAVHGQ010000224.1:0-2172 GCA_963635335.1 Candidatus Melainabacteria bacterium
CCCCCTCCATAGAAACAAACCCGTTGCCCCTCTGAAAACTGTTCGAAACAAATGCTCATTAGGGTTGAGACATACGTAAAAGGCGAGTGGCTTGTGGCACAATTAACCAAAGCTAACAGCTCGTAATAATGCCGCAGCGGCGGCGTGATCCTGAAGGAGAGAAGATGGCCCACGTTTCTGACATCTATGGATCGATGGTGTTCAATGAGCATGTAATGAAGGAACGCCTTCCTTCCGCAACGTACAAGAGCCTTGCCAAGACCATCAAGGAGGGCAAGCCGCTCGACATCGAGGTTGCCAACGTTGTCGCCCACGCCATGAAGGAATGGGCTATCGAGCACGGCGCAACCCACTACACCCACTGGTTCCAGCCGCTTTCCGGCATCACCTCTGAAAAGCACGACAGCTTCCTTGATCCGGTGGGCGACGGCACCGCAATCATGACGTTCTCGGGCAAGGAGCTCATCCAGGGCGAGCCCGACGCATCCAGCTTCCCCTCCGGCGGCCTGCGCGCCACCTTCGAGGCCCGCGGCTACACCGCATGGGATCCCACCAGCTACGCCTTCATCAAGGACGAGGTGCTGTGCATCCCCACCGCATTCTGCTCCTACACCGGCGAGGCTCTGGACAAGAAGACCCCGCTGCTCCGCTCCATGAGCGCCGTGAACGAGCAGGCTCAGCGCGTGCTGAAGTTCTTCGGCGAAGACGGCCATCGCGTGGTTTCCACCGTTGGTGCCGAGCAGGAGTACTTCCTCATCTCCGAGAAGGACTACGTGAAGCGCCAGGACCTTATCGTTACCGGCCGCACGCTGTTCGGCGCTGCACCGCTTAAGGGCCAGGAGCTTGAAGAGCACTACTTCGGCGCCATCCGCCCCACCGTCAACGAGTTCATGAAGGAAGTCGACGACGACCTGTGGGCACTCGGCGTTTCCGCCAAGACCAAGCACAACGAGGTTGCCCCTGCTCAGCACGAGCTGGCACCCCTGTTCACCAACTCCAACCGCGCCATCGACGAGAACCTGCTCACCATGGAAAAGATGCGCCTGGACGCATCGCATCATGGCCTGGTTTGCCTGCAGCATGAAAAGCCGTTCGAGGGCATCAACGGCTCCGGCAAGCACAACAACTGGTCGCTTTCCTACGACAAGGTGAACCTGCTCGATCCGGGCGACGACCCCATGGACAACCTGCGCTTCCTCATCTTCCTGGCTTGCGTGGTTGAATCCGTGGACGAGTACCAGGAGCTGCTGCGCATGTCCGTGGCATCCGCTGGCAACGACCATCGCCTGGGCGCCAACGAGGCACCTCCGGCCATCATCTCCATCTTCCTTGGCTCCGAGCTGGGCGCCATCGTGGATGCGCTGATCTCCGGCGACGAGTACCACTCTGCAGAGGGCATCGCTATGGACCTGGGCGTTGCCGTTCTGCCGAAGTTCATGAAGGACAACACCGACCGCAACCGCACCAGCCCGTTCGCCTTCACCGGCAACAAGTTCGAGTTCCGCATGCCCGGTTCTTCGGTGAACCTGTCCGACTGCAACATGATCCTGAACACCGCAATGGCCAAGAGCCTGAAGGGCTTCGCCGATGCGCTTGAGGGCACCGCTGGCGCCGACTTCGAGAAGGCTGCAATCGCCTACATCAAGAAGACGCTCACCGATCACCAGCGCATCATCTTCAACGGCAACGGCTACTCCGACGAGTGGGAGAAGGAAGCAGAGGCACGCGGCCTTGCCAACAACCGCAACACCGCAGAAGCACTGCCTTGCCTGGTTTCCCAGAAGTCCCTGGATCTGTTCAACGAGTTCAACGTGCTCACCGAGCCCGAGGTTCGCAGCCGCTACGAGGTGAAGCTGGAAAAGTACAACAAGCTTCTGAACATCGAGGCCCGCACCATGATCCGCATGGCTCGCCGCACCTACCTGCCCGCCATCAGCGACTACACGGCCGCACTGGCAAGCAACATCACCACGGTGAAGGCTGCCGTTGCCGGCGCCGACATGACCGAGACCGAGAAGGTTCTGCAGTTCATCATCAATGGCAGCAACAAGGCCGCCGCGGCAACCCGCGAGCTTATCAAGCAGCATGATGCAGCCGAGGCTATCGAGGATGCGCAGGAGCAGGCAAACGCCTACGCCAACGACGTTATCCCGGCCATGGAGGCTCTGCGCG
>CAVHGQ010000225.1:0-2156 GCA_963635335.1 Candidatus Melainabacteria bacterium
AAGCGAAGGACGATTTCGACACGGCTGTTCAGCGCTCGGCCGAGGCAGTGGAATCGCTCTTGGAAAAGGGCTTAGCCCGCACCCAAGATGTGTTCAACCAGAAATAGGCTTACCTGAAACCGAAGGCCGGCACTCGCGATGAGTGCCGGTCTTTTTGTTGGTTGGTGCGGTGTTGGGGATGTTGACTCTGCGTGCCGAGCGCGGTGCCATGAGGCGTTGCGTCGGGTGCGGGTGGCGTATTGGGATAAGGATCCTGCGTGCCGAACGCGGCAGCACGAGGGGCTGCTCCAGGCATGGGTACCGAGAAACAGCCTGCAACCCTAGCCAGTTACCCTGCATTTCTGCGAATTTGCAGCTGTGTAGGGTAACGAGCCGAAAT
The DNA here is from genome assembly GCA_963635335.1 of Candidatus Melainabacteria bacterium. GTDB lineage: Bacteria > Actinomycetota > Coriobacteriia > Coriobacteriales > Eggerthellaceae > Anaerotardibacter. Next base: position 380 of record CAVHGQ010000225.1, read on the forward strand.
GAGCTAGCGGTAGTAGGCGAGGACCCTTGTCCAGACGCCGGTGCTGCCTTGGACGTTGGCGAAGGTGCCGATTACGTAGCAGCGATCAGCTCCAACTTGGTCCAAGTTGCAGAGGTTTTCCACCACCTCTACGCCGCCGCCAAGCAGTATCTTGTGACAGGTTGGCTCGGAGGTGTCGGGTGAAATGGCCTCGCAGCCCACGAAGCGCGCACCCTTCTGCACCAGGTACTCTGCGGTTTCGGCGGCAAGGTGCGGATAGCTGCTTATGTAGCCCTGCGGGTCGCTTTGCCAGAGCTTGTCCTGGTTGGTGTCGAACAGCACGGCTTCGCCCTGTTGGATTTCGCCGTGCTCAGCCTCCCAGTCTTTCACATCCTGCGCGGTGATCTCGTAATCGCCGCTGACGTCTAGGCGGATGATGCAGGCTTGGCCGATGAGCACGGTTGGGTCAACCGATTCGATGGTGCCCTCGCCGTTCAGCACATGGAAGGGTGCGTCCATGTGGGTGCCCGTGTGCGGGCAGTAGCCGATGGTTTCCAGGTTGTACTCGGAATCGCCGTTGGAGATCTGCGCGAAGTAATCGATTTCGGGGAGCTTCAGCGAAGGGTCGGCGGGCATCTCGCTTTCCACCAGATGCGAGACATCGACGCAGGTGTAGCCCGAAAGGTTGATGTCCGAGAACTGCGAGTCGTTGTTCGCTGCAGATTGGCTTGAGCTACTGCTCGAAGAGCAGCCGGCAAGCGTGGCCAGCAATAGGCAGCTCAAAAGAGCAAATGCGAGTTTCTTCATTTCGTCCCCATTCCCCCTAGACGGCCCTTCATGTGGCCTTGGAGCCTTATTGTAGCTGCTCTTCGGGCTGCGCGCCTCGGCTTGCGGTTGCTGTGGTGTGCCGCAGGCCTTCGCGGGGGTGTTTTGCCGAGCGGGCCAGGCTTCTGCGGCAGCCTTTCTCTTCCCGCCTTCTATTTTCCTTGGGGTGCCTTCTTGCCCTCGGGGTCGTTAGCGGTACGTGCCAGGATATTGGCGTAGATGGCGCCGGAGATGTTGTGCCACACGCTGAACACGGCGCCGGGCACAGCTGCCAGGGGGTAGTTGGCGAAATGCACCGTTGCCAGCGAGGTTGCCAGGCCGGAGTTCTGCATGCCCACTTCGATGGAAATGGTGCGGATCTGTGCGCGCGAAAGGCCGAGCACCCGCGCCGCCCCGTAGCCGAGCGCGTAACCGCCTACGTTGTGCAGCATCACTACGATGATGATGAGCCAACCCACGGTCATGAGCTTTGCGGCGTTGGCGGAAACCACCGCCATGATGATGAGCGAGATGGCGATTACCGAAACAAGGGGCAGCACCTTGCCGCAGGTTTCGGCGAGCTTCGAGAAAAGGGCATTGACGATGAAGCCCAAAACGATAGGCGCGAGCACTACCTGCACGATGGACAGGAGCATGCTGACGTAGGAAACATCCACGGTTTCGCCGGCAAGCAGGAGCACCAGAGCGGGCGTTACGATGGGCGCCATGATGGTGGTGCAGGCGGTCATGCCCACGGAAAGGGCAACATCGCCTTTCGCAAGGTAGGTCATCACGTTCGACGATGTGCCGCCGGGGCAGCATCCAACCAGTATCACGCCCACGGCCAATTCGGCGGGGAGCTGGAACGCCATGCACAGCACCCATGCCAGAAGGGGCATGATGACGAACTGGGCGAAGATGCCGATGATCACTGCCTTAGGCTTGGTGAACACCACTTTGAAGTCGCTTGCGGTAAGGGTCATGCCCATGCCGA
>CAVHGQ010000226.1:0-2143 GCA_963635335.1 Candidatus Melainabacteria bacterium
GGCATGGACGTGCCCGACATCCTTCTTTCGGGGCATCATGCGAAGATCACCCAATGGCGCCGGGAGCAGAGCCTTCTGCGCACCCAGAAGTGGCGCCCCGACTTGCTGGAAGGGGCCAACCTCACCGAAAAAGAGCGCGAGTTCTTGGCGCAAAGGCAGCAATGAGCACCTGATGGCATCTGTGGCGGGTAACCGCCATTTGCTTTATAGTTGGACTATTCGACCAAACACCGGCAGCAACCCCTTGAAAGGGAAGGGAAAACCTTGGATTACGGACATCATGCGGGATCAAAACCCAGCCTCATTCGCCGTTTCCTGAACTTCCTTATCTGCGTTGCCGTTGTCTTGGTTGCCGCATGGGGCATCCGCACCTACGTGTGCGAACCGTTCGAGGTTCCCTCGGCTTCTATGGAAACCACCATCATGACCGGCGACAGGCTCTTCGCCGAAAAGGTGAGCTACCACTTCAACTCGCCTAAGGCGGGCGATATCGTGGTGTTCTCCGACCCGCAAGTGCCCTCGCGCGTGCTGGTGAAGCGCATCATCGCCACGGAAGGCCAAACCGTGAACCTGGTGAACGGCACGGTGTACATCGACGGCGTTGCACAGTCGGAACCCTACACCCAGGGCGATTCCTACCCGCTGGCCCAAACCGCTTCGAACGTTTCCATCTCGTACCCCTATACCGTGCCCGCGGGCAGCGTGTGGGTGATGGGCGACAACCGCGAGAACTCTTCCGATTCGCGCTACTTCGGCAGCATCCCCACCAGCTCTATCTTCGGCAAGGCCGTTTTCGAGTACTGGCCGCTCAACCGCATCGGTTCCCTTCAATAACCCATCGATCGTATAACGATTAAGGAGCATAGATGACTAACCACGAGGAAGGCATGGCAGCGCCCGACGCCTCCCAGGTGCTGACGTTCCAGGACATGATCCTGCGCCTGCAGCGCTACTGGGCGAATCTTGGCTGCGTGATCATGCAGCCGTACGACAACGAGGTAGGCGCCGGCACGTTCCACACGGCAACCACGCTTCGCAGCCTTGGGCCCGATGCCTGGAAGGCAGCCTATGTGCAGCCCTGCCGCCGTCCCGCCGACGGCCGCTATGGCGAAAACCCCAACCGCCTGCAGCACTACTACCAGTTCCAGGTGCTGATGAAGCCCTCGCCCGACAACGTGCAGGAGCTCTACCTGGAATCGCTGCGCGCCATCGGCATCGAGGTTGAAAAGCACGACATCCGCTTCGTGGAAGACGACTGGGAAAGCCCGACGCTGGGCGCCTGGGGCCTTGGTTGGGAAGTTTGGCTCAACGGCATGGAGGTAACCCAGTTCACCTACTTCCAGCAGGTAGGCGGATTCGAGTGCCGCCCCGTTCCCTCCGAGATCACCTATGGCCTGGAGCGCTTGGCAATGTACATCCAGGGCGTCGATTCCGTCTACGACCTGGTGTGGGCGCGCAGCGCCGACGGCACCGTGTTCACCTACGGCGACGTGTTCTTGGAAAACGAGCGTGAGTTCTCGGCCTACAACTTCGAGGTGGCCGACACCGACCTTCTGTTCGGCGAGTTCGACCGCTACGAGGCCGAATGCAAGCGCACGCTTGAAAAGGGCCTTCCGCTGCCGGCCTACGATTACGTTCTGAAATGCTCCCACGCCTTCAACCTGCTCGATGCGCGCGGCGTTATCAGCGCGACCGAGCGCATGGGCTACATCCTGCGCGTGCGCACCATAGCCAAGGCCTGCTGCGCTGCGTACCTGGAGCATGTGGTGGGCATCGTGCCCGAGGGCGCAGAAGAGAAGAAGGGGGAGTAGCAGATGGAACAGCGTACGCTCGCTTTCGAGATCGGCACCGAGGAGATTCCCGCGTTCGATCTCGCCAACGCCGTGAAGCAGCTGGGCAAGCTCGTCCCCGAGCTTTTGGACAACGCCGCCATCCCTCATGGTGAGGTCAGCATCTTCAATTCGCCGCGCCGCCTTATCGTGGTGGTGAAGGGCATTCCCGCCGCTACCGAGGAAAAGAACGAGGTGTTCAAGGGCCCTTCGGCCAAGATCGCCTTCGACGCCGACGGCAACCCCACCAAGGCCGCGCAGGGCTTTGCCCGCGGCAAGGGCATCGACGCCTCCGAGCTTGTTGTGGAAGACGG
>CAVHGQ010000227.1:0-2140 GCA_963635335.1 Candidatus Melainabacteria bacterium
TGAAGGGCCTGTACTCCTGGCAGGCCGCCGACGGCAAGGCTTCCACCTGCATCCAATGCGGCGCCTGCGAAGACATGTGCCCGCAAAGCATCGATATCATCGAGTATCTGGAAGATGCCGCCAATTACTACGAATAAGACGCGATGACGCTGTTTTGATGTTTCGACGTTCTACGAACGTCGAAAGCACGCACGAGACGCAACGACGCTGCGCGAGCCCCTGGCGGCACAGCTAGTGGTCCAAGCAGGCTGGACGTACGAAGTACGCCTGGCGCCTGCTTTCCCACCATCTGCACTCGTCAGGGGCTCGCTCGCTGTTTTGACCAATAATAGGAGTCCATCAAACGCCCTTCGGGCGTTTTGTTTGTTGGGGCTTTCCCTCTGTTGCCGTTGTTGATGTAGCGCCGGGCGGTGCCTGCGCGGCGAGAAGCCCTTCCGGAGCGCGGCTTCCAAGCGCTCGCCTTCAAGGCGGCGCCCCCGGTACTTGATCGAAGATTCGGGGATATGGCGAACCATGCGTCAAGCTGGTCTCTGCGCCGCCCCTTCGCGAGTGCTCGGAAGCCGAAACGAGCGCAGGGGGCGCCGAGGTGCGCGGGTACCGACCGGCGCGGACGGGCTCTGTTTTCCTCGGATTTGCCTACATCCCCAGGCCGCCCATGTTGTGGAACTTCTTTTGCAGCATGTCGGTGGGGTAGGCTACGTCACAGAATTGCTCAAGGGCGTTTTGCGGCGGAACGTTCTCGGTTCGGGCTTCGGCGCGCAGCAGCACCACGCAGGTCATGACGATGTTCAGCGCGATGAAGACGCTCATGGCCGCGGTGCAGATGCGGTAGGGCGCGCCTTCTTCGTTGATGCGGTCGAAGATGCGCTGGCATATCTGCAAGCCTATCTTCACCCACGCCACGCCGAGCGATCCCCACACCAGGCAGTGGAACAGGTCGGTGCGCCCATCGAAGTTGAAAGGCAGGTTCAGGTAGCTCCAGGCAACCACGCCCCAGAAGGTCTCCATCGCCCAGCTGGCGAAGTATTCCAGCGACCCGCCAACCACGGCGCCGACTGCCAGAAGAAGCGGCACACCCTTGTCTTGCAGGGGCTCTAGGATCATGGTAAGCAGCACCGCTGCCAGGCCGTAGATGGGGCTGAAGGGCCCCCAGATGAACCCGGGGCGGCTTTCCCATTCGTTGAAGGCGAGGAAGTGCTGAAGGGTTTCGCCGGCAAGGCCGATGATGGACATGCCCACGAACACCCACAGAAGCTGGCCGAAGTGGTCGGCGATATGGGTTTGCCGGTGGCCTGCTTCTGCTAGGTTGCCCAGTTCGCGCACAGATTCCACGGCGCCCCCTTCCCCTCTTCGCGCCGAATGCGTAAGCGATGCGCCCGAAAGCGCTCCTCCATTCTACTCTACGCATGAGGGCTATTAGACGCATTGTGCAAAAACGCCCAGAGTGCACAAGGCAAGCGGACGACGGCGAAATGACGGGGGTTGGTTTTGCGCGGACGATTGGCCGCGCCGGTAGGCGCTCGGAGCTGGTGTGGGCACGGGGCAGGGGCGGGCACGGCTTCTCTTCAATGGTGCGGAGCACGGGGCATCGACGGCGGCTGTTGGCGCTTCGCGGCATTGCGCGGAAGGCCGCCGGCCAGCATCCTGGGTGGGGCATCCGGAATCAGCGCGCCCCGACCCATGTTCACAAACGTTAACATGGGGGAATGGTGGCGTTTCGTTGACAGGCATTCGCGCCTTGTTACCATGGAACGGTAATGCCTGCTTACCCAAAGCGGCATTCAGCATGAGGCAAACGTTCGGCAGTTGTTGCTGCCTGGCAAGGAGATGAAGCTGTCGTGAACGATTCCGACGGCGGCGGTCGATGTAGCTCGGCCCGAAAACGCATTCACAATTCTTCTGTTCATTTAGCCAGTCCTGCGCGGCTTGCGTCTTTATGCGAAGATGCGGCTGCGCTTCTTTTTGCCCCGCATAGGCTCCTGCGCCTTCCCAAGGGGGAGATTGCTGTGTGATAGCAATCCGCTTTTCTTGGTGTCCCACGTTTTTAGGAGTTATGCTGCATGCCTATTTGGCTGAGTTTGATACTGGTTGTCCTGTTCCTGCTGATGAACGCATTTTTCGTCATCGCCGAGTTTTCCTT
>CAVHGQ010000228.1:0-2137 GCA_963635335.1 Candidatus Melainabacteria bacterium
CTGCTACGAGAAGAACACGCGGGAGGTGCGGCCGTAGAAGGTTTCCGCCTTGTAGCGCAAGAGCACGGTGGGCTCTTCGCCCGACTGCACGATTACGCGGCGGATGGGGTTTTCGAAGGGGATGAGCTCGCCGTCGATGAACATGGTGGCCTCGCGGTTGGCGCTGGAAGGATCCATGAACACCTCGACGATGTCGGACGGGCCGGTTACCAGGGCGCGCGAGTGCAGGGAGTGCGGCGCGATGGGCACCACGATAAGACCGCTGTAGCCAGGGGCAACCAAAGGCCCGCCAGCGGAAAGCGCATAGGCGGTGGACCCGGTTGCGGTGGCCACCACCAGGCCATCGCCCTTCACGTTGGCAACCTTTTCGCCCGCCACGGTGTAGTGGCAGTCGATGACGCGGCCCTGCGCGCCACGGGCCAGCGCAAGCTCGTTCAGTGCGAAGAACTGGCGCGAACCAGCGCGTGCATCGCCCGGCTCGCCCTCAGCGAAGTCGTCGCCCTCGCAGAACACGTCGATGCGCAGGTTGGTGCGGTACTCGGTGGTGAGCTCGCCGGCCAAGGCCGCCGCCACCACGGGGATGATGCCGTCTTCGTTGGAATTCGCCATGAAGCCCAGGTGGCCGAAGTTCACGCCCAGGATGGGGATGCGGCGGTACTTGATCTGCGCGGCGGTGCGCAAAATGGTGCCGTCGCCGCCGAGCACCACGGCCAAGTCGAAGTCGTCGATGTTTTCCACCTGGCGCTGGAAGAACTCGAGCGAGCTGCGCAGGTCGTCGGTGTCGAAGCTGGTGTAGTCGATGCCTTGCGAGGCCAGGTACACCTCAAGGAGCAGGGCGGACTCCATTGCCTTGGGGTTGTAGTTATTGCGGACAATAAGAATGCGCATGAGCAATTCCTTACAATAATTTCCCGGAATCTTAACGATTATGACCTACCAAGAGGATCTATGGCAAACGACTCGAAGGACAGCATCCTAAAAAACACGGGCTTGATCACGCTTTGCACGTTGGGCTCCCGTGTAACCGGGCTCTTGCGCACGTGGGCCATGGCGTTCGCGTTGGGCAACACCCTGCTTACCTCGGCGTACCAGATTGCCTACAACATGCCCGCGATGATCTACGAGTTGGCGGCTTCCGGCCTTCTGGCAACGGCGTTTCTGCCCCTGTACCTGCTTCAGAAGGAGAAGAAGGGCAACGGGGAAGCCTACGAGTTTGCCAGCAACATCCTTTCGCTTACCATCGTGGGCCTGGGCGTGCTGACGCTTGCCTGCTCGGTGTTCAGCCCGCTGGTTATAGAGACGCAGACGTTCACGGTTTCCGAAGGCGAATCGAAGACGCTGGCCATCTTCTTCTTCCGTATCTTCGCAGTTCAGATATTGTTTTACGGCGTTGGCGCAGTGATAACCGGCATCCTGAACGCGGAGCGCACCTACCTTATGCCCTCGCTGGCGCCGGTGGTGAACAACATCGTGGTCACGGTGGTGATGTTCGGGTTCGTGCCGCTTTCTGCCTGGAACGAGACCTTCGCCCTGTGGTGGTTGGCCATCGGCACCTCGCTGGGCGTGCTGTGCCAGTTCGGCGTGCAGATACCCGCGCTGATAAAGCAGGGCTTCCGCTACCGCCCGCATATCAACCTGCACGACCCCATGCTGGTGGAGGCCTTGAAGGTGGCCGGCCCCATGTTCCTGTACATCGCAGGCACCATGATCACCTTCAGCTGCCGCAACGCGTTCTCGCTGGAAGCGGCGCCGAACGGCCCCTCCACGCTGAACTACGCGTGGACGTGGTACCAGCTGCCCTATGGCGTTATCGCGGTTTCGCTTTCCACCACGCTGTTGACCGAGCTTTCCGACTGCGCCGCGCGTGAGGACTGGAATGGCTTCCGCGGCTTCGTGCGCTCGGGCTTGCGTTCCACGTTCTTCCTTATCATCCCGCTGGCATTGCTGGTGGGCTCGCTGGCGCAGCCGCTGATGCAGCTGTTCCAGGCGGGCGCGTTCACCGCCGACGAGGTGAACAACGTCGGTTCCATATTGGCGCTGTGGGTAATAAGCCTGCCTTTCTATGCGGGCTACATGTACATGTACCGCGTGTTCGCGGCGCTGCGCAGCTTCCTGAAGTTCGCGCTCATCGACTTCG
>CAVHGQ010000229.1:0-2123 GCA_963635335.1 Candidatus Melainabacteria bacterium
CGTTGAGCTACGAGCGCTTCGTATGGGTGAAGCTACCTCACTTCTTTTGACAGCTTTGCATTTAAGCACAAACTGAGCCCGCTTCGTAAGCGTTTTTTTGACCACATCCACAAAACCTGCCAACAACGCTCCGGGGCATCGGTGGCAACCGACCCGGGCAAGGAGGGCGATCAGGCGAAATGCGCAAGGCACATCTCGATGAAGGCCGTCATGGTGGCAAGGAACTCGGGCTTCGGGCGATGGATGCCCAACTCTTCCAGCGCCAAGGCAACCAAGGGGTTGTTGCTACAGCTGCTGCACATGCCCACGGCCTGGTTGTTCACCATGCCAAGTAGCAGCTCGAAGTTGCTGCGAGAAAGCCCGAGTGCTGGGCACAGCTGCCTGGCCAGCTCTTCCTCGTGGTCAAAGTAGCCTTTCTTGAATGTTTTCAGGCGCTCCAGCGAAACGTTGGTCTCGATGATGGTGAGCAACAGGTTGCCGTAGATGAACCAGTCGCGGTTGGCGTCTGCTGCCTTCGCCCAACGTTTCGCCGCTTCGGCTGCATCCGCATGGCTGCCTTCGGGGAATGCCTTCAGCAGAGCGTCGAAGTACGCCTTGCGCGCATCGGCGGAAAGCTCCAGAAAAATCTCTTCCTTGGTGGTGACGTACTTGTACAGGCTTGCGCGGCTCCAGCTCAGGCGCTCGGCGATGGTGGTGAGCGTAATCTCGTTATAGGGGAACTCGCGGTAGAGCTGGGCAGTGGCTTGCTTGATGTCGGCCAGTCGCTGGCATTTCTGCTCGGCGCTGCGCGCTCGTATGAAGTCCTGCCTCATTGCTCTTCCTTCGGGTTCGGGCCAGCGCCGATTAAGGCGCGCTGTGCTCTAGATTATCGCAGAACTTCAAAGGTGGAGCCGATGGCAACCAGGCCGCTCGCTGCCCGATGCGGTGCAGGGTTACGGCTGCCATGTTTTGCGTCAGGCCGCTTGACGTGGCGCCGGTCTTGCAGCTACCCGGCCGGGGGTCCTGGTTGCCCTTCGCCCATAGCCCTTTGAGGCTGTATACCGCTTCGGCCTATTCAGCCAGAACCTTGCCCAGGTGCTTGCACGCTTCGGCTGCTTCGCCTTCGGGGTAGTCTTTGGCTATAACGGTTTCAACAGGGCTTACGCCGGCTTCTTCGGCGCGCTGGACCCAGTAGTCCATCCATTCGCCGTTGTTCCAGTCGTACGACCCGAAGAATCCGACCTTCTCATCGCTCAACAGGGGCTCGCATTCGTCGTACATGGGCTCGAACTCGGTATCCTCAAGCTCTTCGTCGCCCATGGCGGGGCATCCGAATGCGAACGCATCGAACTCGGGAACCCGCTCTACGCCGAAGTCGGCTGCTTGGATGATGGTGGGGGCGCCGCCTGCTTCGGCAACGCCCTCTGCTACGAGATCGGCCATGGCCTCGGTGTTGCCAGTGCCGCTCCAGAAAACGATAGCTACGTTGCTCATAAGTGCTCCTTTTCGGTTTGGGCATGATAGCCCTCGTGCAATCACCAACAAGTTAACAAAGGCTAACTTCATGTCAAGCAAACGTGAGCAAACGGTTTTTTCCGGTTCCAGGCGGCAGTGATTGTCGGCCTTTTCGACAGGCAGAAGGAAGGCTTGGCCATGGGACTGGCTTTTCGCCGGGATGGTTGGTTGCCGGTGCGGACCCCGCCCGTCTCGATGGGTATGGGGCTTTGGTGTTTGGCTGGGCGCGGGGTCGCCGTAGGTTGGTTGGAACCCTGCTGGCTTTCCCGTGCAGTAGAATGTGTTCCAATAAACCGACAACGAACCGGGCACACTGCCCGCGGAAGGGGAGCTTCGCATGCCCGCCCAATGCAACCTCATCATCGATTCCTGCTGCGACCTGCCGCTCGACATTGTGCAGCAGCCGGGTATCGAGTTGATCGACTTCAACTACATCATCGAAGGAGAAACCTATAAGGACGATTTCTACCAGTCCTGCACTCCCAAGGAGTTCTACGACCGCATTCGCCAGGGTGCTACGCCCAGCACCTCGCAGGTGGCGCCAGCGGAAACCGAGGCTGCCTTCAGAAAGGCTATCGAGTCGGGCGTGCCCACGGTGTACCTGTGCTTTTCCAGCGGCATATCCAGCA
>CAVHGQ010000230.1:0-2112 GCA_963635335.1 Candidatus Melainabacteria bacterium
AGGCCGCGCTTCAGAAGCACCATCTTGTGCGACTGGGCCGTAACCGCGCCCACGTTCTTCAGCAGGCTGAAGTTCTGCATGTTGCGGGCGCCGATCTGCAGGCCGTCCACGTAGGAGTGGACCATCTCGCAGTGCGCAGAGTCCATGACCTCGGTAAGGGTTTTCAGGCCGTACTTTTCCGCACCGGCTTTCATGATCTTAAGGCCTTCTTCGCCCAAGCCCTGGAACGAATGGGGGTTCGTGCGGGGCTTGAAGGCGCCGCCGCGGATCCAGGTAAGGCCCAGGCCGGCGATGCACTCGGCCACTTCGTTGAACTGCTCTTCCGATTCCACGGAGCAGGGACCTGCGTAAATGGTGATCTCGTTGGTGCGCGTTCCGTAGTTGGGGATGCTGGAGAGGGGCTTAATCACGTGAGGGTACCTCTTTCATAACTTTCAATATGCCGCGATAGATTTCCGTGAGGTTCTCGTTATACAGAGGGCCGTCGTTATAGGAGGAAACGCGGGCGAAGATCTCTTCCTCGCGCTTGGGGTCGTACAGGCCCATGTGGGCATCGGGCTTAAGGGCGCGGATGTCCAGCGAGTGGCCGGCACGCTCGTTCAGCAGGGCGACCAGCTTCTTATCGATCTCGTCGATCTGGGCGCGGTGCTTCTCGATCTCCTGGAAAGCTGCATTCTGTTCTGGCATTTTGAATTCCTTTCGTAAGCCAAAAGCACCGCGGCTTCGGCACGGTGCCCACCAATAATAACAAATAGCTATATGTTGTTAGCCGGATTTATACACCTTCCGGCAAACCGCATATCAGAGCAGGTGCGCGGCGCCGAAAGGAAGGGCTTACTTACGGGAAGGGTCGTTGATGGCGGCGATGGCCAGAAGCGCCACGGCAACCATGATGCCGAACTGGCCGAAGAACAAATCGGCCTGCCCAACCACATACGAGGCAAGGGCGATGAGGATGACGACCAGCGCGGCATAGTTGCAGATTCGCGAGATAAGCTTGTTGGTGCGTTCGCGCAGACGGGCACGCTCTTCTTCAGAGAGCTCTTTCCATTTTGGTCTTTCGCGCTTTGTGCTCATATCGAAAAGGATACCCTACTTCGCAGCCGGCGGGACTCGGGAACGCCGAACGGAAGGCCAGCCCGATGGCCGCCTGCAAACTAGAAAACGCCCATGGCCTTCGTGCCAAAATAGCCCAGCACCACCAGGCCGACGAAGATGCGGTACACGCCGAAGACGGTGAAGTCGTTCTGCTTGATGTAGCCCATCAGGAAGCGGATGGCGATCATGCCCATGGCGAACGCGGAAACGATACCCACCACCAGCACCACGATCTCAACCTGCGTCATAGCGATGCCGGCAAGGAAGAACTTCACGGCCTTCACCATGCCCCAGCCGAACATGACGGGGATGGCAAGGAAGAACGTGAACTCGGCCGCCGCGGTGCGCGAGCAGCCGCACAGCATGCCGCCGATGATGGTTGCGCCCGAACGGCTGGTGCCCGGGATAATGGCCAGCACCTCGAAGAAGCCGATCTTCAGCGCCGTTTTCCAGTCCATCTCGTACGGGTCGGTGATGCGGAACAGCGCATGGTCGACGCTTTCCGGATCGGCAAGGTCGATGGCGCGAGCGTGCTTCCCCATAGGCTGAGCCTGCTCCAGCACTGCGCGCTTGAGCTTACGGTTATGCGCTTCCAACACGATGAAGATGATGCCGTACAGGATGAGCATGGCCGCCACGCAATAGGCGTTGTAGAAAGTGTCGTGAACCACGTCGTCTAAGGCCAGGCCAAACACCGCCGCGGGAACGCTGCCGATTACCACCATGCCCCACATGCGCCAGGTTTTCCTGCGCTCCGCTTCGTCCTTAGTGCGGGAAACCGGGTTCAGCTTGTGCCAGAAGGTGACCACAACGGCCATGATGGAGCCGATCTGGATAACCACCAGGAACAGCTCGAGGAACTTGTCGCTGACGTTGAGCTTCACGAACTCGTCCACCAGGATCATGTGACCAGTGGAAGAGATGGGCAGCCATTCCGTGATGCCCTCGGTGATGCCCAGAAGCAGGGCCTTAAGCGCTTCGATGAGTATGTCGGGCGACATGCACTTCCCTTTC
>CAVHGQ010000231.1:0-2103 GCA_963635335.1 Candidatus Melainabacteria bacterium
AGCTGTCAAAAGAAGTGAGGTAGCTTCACCCATACGAAGCGCTCGTAGCTCAACGCTGCGAGCGCTTTTTTATTTCACGAATTGGGAGCCGAGCACTCGGCTAGCAAAGCCAGGCATACCGGCACAAACACCGCCGGAAAAGCCCGAGCGAGCACGCCCATTCGCAAGCCACCGTCACTACAGCAAAAGCCCGATACGGGAACCGTGAAGAAAGGAAGCACAACACGTGACTCATCCTCAAAACGGGGCTCTCCCCCAGGCGCGCATCAGCGTGCCCCATCCCTACCTTGCCCTCATGGGCCTGTACCTTGGCGGCTTCACCGGCATGTACAGCGAAACCGCGCTGAACATCGCCCTGCCGCAGCTTTCCGCTGCGTTCGGCGTGGATCTTGGCCTGATCCAGTGGCTCGTTGTGGGCTACATGCTGGCAATCGGCATCGTCCTGCCGTTCTCCAGCCTGCTCATGAAATGGTTCAGCGCCCGTAAGATCACGGTGTTCGCGCTGGGAGCATTCCTGGTAGGCGCGCTGATCAGCGGCTTTTCCAGCACCTATGAGCTGTGCCTTGCCGGGCGAATCATCCAGGGCATCGGCACCGGACTGGTGCTGCCGCTGATGTTCGCCATGGTGCTTGAGGTTATCCCCCCGCACAAGATCGGCGCGGCAATGGGCATCAACGCACTGATTATCATGTCCGCTTCGGCCGTTGGCACCACGCTGGCAGGCATCATCATCGGCGCCTTTTCCTGGAACTGGGTGTTCTTCAGCTTCGCCATCGTGCTGGCAATTGGCATCTTCTTCACGCTGAAGTTCCAAGTGAACCCCTACGAACTTACCAAGCCCCGCATCGACGCGCTTTCCGTGGTAACCAGCTGCCTGGGCTTCGGCGGCGTAGTGCTGGGCGTGGGCATGGCCAGCCTGTACGGATGGGGTTCTGTGCCCACCATCGCGGCACTCGTTGTGGGCATCGTGGCCCTGGTGGTGTACGCGAAGCGCCAGATGGGCATGGAGGTTCCCGTCATCGACCTGCGCGTGTTCAGCATCCCCGGATTCCGCGTGGGCGCATCGTGCGTGATGCTCAACTTCGGCATCATCCTTTCAACCATGTACATCCTGCCGCAGTTCTATCAGAACAGCATGCTGCTGGCAGTGGGCTTCGCCGGCCTGGTCATGCTGCCCGGCGGCATCGTGAACGCGCTGGTGAGCATGATCGCCGGCCGCATCTACGACGCCATCGGCGCACGCATCCCCGCGCTTGCCGGCTTCGGGCTTTCCATCGTTGCCTGCGTGCTGCTGATGCTTACCACCCCCGAATCGCCGCTGGGCTACGTGATCGCATGCCATATCCTGCTGATGATCGGCGTGCCGCTGACAATGAGCCCCTGTCAGACCCACGCGCTCTCGTCGCTGCCCCCGCGCCTTTCCACCGACGGCAGCACCATGATCAACACCATGCAGCAGGTTATGGGCGCTATCTGCACCGCCATCGCCACCTACCTGGTAGCAACTGGGTCCAGCACCTTCCTTGCCACTGGCAGCACCGATTCCAGCGCAGCCTTCGCCCAGGGTTCCCACTGGGGCTTCCTGTTCGCGCTGGTGCTCGCTGTAATCGCGTTCGGCCTGGCACTGACCTTAAAGAAGCGCAGTGCCGCAGCACAGGAAACCGCTAAGCCCGCAGCCGCCGAGAGCAAGAGCACCGCACCGGCCGAAGCCGGAGCCGTAGTTACCTCCGAAGCATCCGTGCGCTCGTTGATGAATCCCGAGGTATTCACCTTGCCGGAAAGCGCCAGCGCGCTTGACGCCCTGCGCCTGTTCGCCCAGAAGCGCATCTCGGGAGCGCCGGTAGTCAACGAGGCAGGCAAGCTTACCGGCTTCGTGAGCGACGGCGACATCATCGGCACGCTTTCCCGCCAGAACCCCACGTTCACCAGCTTCTACGCCTACACCACTGAAGACGGCGCTGACTTCGACAAGAAGATCGAGCTGCTTTCCAGCATGCCCGTTTCGACCATTGCCACCAAGAACGTGCTTACCGTGAACGCCGACGACGACATGCGCGATGTATGCTCGCTGCTTGCGGAAAACCACTTGAAGAAGGCGCCGGT
>CAVHGQ010000232.1:0-2096 GCA_963635335.1 Candidatus Melainabacteria bacterium
CTATTGGTCGCTGCCGAAGACGTTGCGGATGCTCTGCACGGTGGTATCGCGGTTCATCTGCGCGATGGAAGTGGTAAGCGGTATCTCCTTCGGGCACACGCGCACGCAGTTCTGCGCATTGCCGCAGCTGGTGATGCCGTCGGCGCCCATGATGGTTGAAAGGCGCTCTTTCTTGTTCAGCTTGCCGGTAGGGTGCGCGTTGAACAGGCGCACCTGCGAGATGGCCGCCGGCCCCACGAAGTTGTTGGCATGCCCGGTGTTGGGGCAGGCCTCGAAGCAGCAGCCGCAGGTCATGCAGCGCGAAAGCTCATAGGCCCAGCTTTGCGTGCGGGCCGACATGCGCGGCCCGGGGCCCAGGTCGAAGGGGCCGTCTATATCGATCCAGGCATGGACCTTCTTCAGCGCCTGGAACAGCGCATCGCGATCCACCTTCAAATCGCGCACTAAGGGGAACTTGCTCAGCGGTTCCAGGCGGATGGGCTGTTTCAAGTCGTCAATGAGCGCCGAGCAGGCCTGACGCGGGGTTCCGTTGATTATCATGCTGCAGGCCCCGCACACCTCTTCAAGGCACACGCTCTCCCACACAACCGGGGTGGTTGCCTCGCCCTTTGCGTTCACGGGGTTCTTACGGATCTCCATCAGCGCCGAAACCACGTTCATGTGCGGTTGGTAGGCAACGCTGAATTCCTCCCAATACGGCTCGCTTTCAGGGCTTGCCTGTCGCTTGATGGTGAGTCGGATTGGCTCATGGGCTGTTGCTTGCGAATCCATGCCAGTCCTCCTTAGTGCTTGCGGGTGTAGTCGCGCTTGCGGGGCTTGATGAGCGATATGTCCACGTCTTCGTAGCTCACAGAGGGGCTGTTCGAGGCCTCGTCGTAGCGGGCCAGGGTGGTTTTCAGCCAGTCGGCATCGTTTCGCTCGGGGAACTCGGGCTTGTAGTGGCTGCCGCGGCTCTCGTTGCGCTCGAGTGCGCCCTTCGTGATGACCTTGGACAGGTCAAGCATGCTACGAAGCTGGCGGACGAAGGTGACGTTCTCGTTGCTCCAGGTGGCGCGGTCTTGCACGCCGATGTTGCGGAACCGTTCTTCGAAGCTATCGAGCTGCTTCAGGGTTTCCGCCAGATCGGCGTTGTTGCGCACCACGGTTACGTTCTTGGTCATGAGCTGGCCCATTTCCTGGTGCAGGCGATAGGCGTTCTCTTGCCCGTCCATCGCAAGAATCCCCTCGAATTCGGCGCGATCTTTCGCGGCGGCGTCCTCGAATACCTTTGTTGGCACTTCGGAGCCCTCTGCAAGGCCTTTCACGTAGTTTGCGGCGTTGGGCCCGGCGGTCATGCCGGCATATACCGCGGAAAGCAGCGAGTTGGCGCCCAATCGGTTGGCGCCGTGTTGCGTGTAGTCGCACTCGCCGGCGGCGAACAGCCCGGGGATGCTGGTCTGCTGGTCCAGCCCCACCCAAAGGCCGCCCATGGAATAGTGCACGCTGGGGGCAACGCGCATGGGAACCTTGCGCGGGTCGTCGCCCACGAACTTCTGATAGATGTCCAGGATGCCCTCGAGCTTGGCGTTCAGCGTCTTTGCCGGGATGTGCGAAACGTCCAAGTACACCACGTTCTGCCCGTCGATGCCCAAGTGTTGGTTCACGCACACGTCGAAGATCTCGCGCGTGGCGATGTCGCGCGGAACAAGATTGCCGTAGGCAGGGTACTTCTCTTCCAGGAAGTACCAGGGCTTGCCGTCCTTGTACGTCCATACACGGCCGCCTTCGCCGCGGGCGCTTTCGCTCATCAGGCGGTTCTTGTCGAAGCCGGGTATAGCGGTGGGGTGTATCTGAATGAACTCGCCGTTCGCGTACAGCGCGCCTTGGCGATAGCAGCGGGCGGCGGCATAACCCGTGTTGATGGTGGAGTTGGTGGACTTGCCGAATATGGCACCGCAGCCGCCCGTGGCGATGATCACCGCATCGGCGGGGAAGGCGCGCACCTCCATGGTGGCAAGGTCTTGCGCGGTCATGCCGCAGCAGATGCCGTTATGCGTTATGGCGGAAACGAACTCCCAGCCCACGAAGGTGCGTACCTTGCCCTCTACTTCCAAGGC
>CAVHGQ010000233.1:0-2089 GCA_963635335.1 Candidatus Melainabacteria bacterium
CCGACGGCGAGCAGGTAACGCGCACCGGCAAGGAATCGGGCATCACCACGCAGGTGACCACCAAGGAGCCGGTGGACAACATCGTGCAGTACTACAACATCGACGCGGGCAACGACAAGGTGATCGCGCTCACCTTCGATGACGGCCCGTGGGACAAGCAGACTGACGAGATCTTGGACATCCTTGAGGAAAACGGCGCGAAAGCCACCTTCTTCACCGTTGGCCAGTGCATTTCCGGCCACGAGAGCCAAGTGAAGCGCGCGGCCAGCATGAGCTGCGAGATCGGCACCCACACGTGGGACCATGCCGAGGGATCCGGCCAGGGCGTAAGCCTTATCAAGATGTCCTCCCAGGAGCGCAAGGACGAGGTTACGAAGGGTCTTCAGGCCATCGAGAACGCAACCGGCGAAAAGGCCAGCACCATCTTCCGCTGCCCCGGCGGCAACTTCGATTCCAGCGTGGCTTCCGACCTTGACGGCATCGTCACGGCGGAAATCGGCTGGAACATCGACACCACCGACTGGAAGAAGCCCGGCGCCGACGTCATTGCCCAGCGCATCCAAAGCGCGAAGCCCGGCTACGTCATCCTGATGCACGACGGCGGCGGCGACCGCAGCCAGACCATCGAAGGCCTGCGTAAGGCGCTGCCCCAGCTGAAGGCAGAGGGCTACAGCTTCATCACCGTGCAAGAGCTGATAGAGAAGTACCCCTACAAGGCCAGCTAGGCTCCAGCAAAGCCGAAATATCCAAGCCAGAACGAAAAGCGCCGTTGCCCACCGCAACGGCGCTTTTCGTTTATTCTTGGCGAACAAGGCCAGGCTGCCCGCCAACTATCCTGGAGCCGAAAACAGCGAACTATGCCTACGGCTCCCTGACTTCTACTGATTTGGCTATGTAGGCGGGGCGGTGCTTGGTTTCGATGTAGATCCGCGCGATGTACTCGCCGATAACGCCAAGCGTTCCCAAGATGAGCCCGCCCATGATGAGCATGATGCAGACGAGCGTTGGGTAGCCCGACGGCATAGCAGGGTTCACGAACCATTCCACGATGACCTCGATAAGCAGGACAAGGCCCGCGATGGTAGCCAGCAAGCCAACAAGCGTGGCGATTTTCAGCGGGAACGTGGTGAACGAAAGCACGCCTCCCAAGCCGTAGCTGAGCAGCTTGCGGAACGACCACTTACTTTCGCCCTGTGCGCGCTTCGCCGGCGTGTAGGGGAAGGGCAGCGTTTCAAAGCCCACCCACGCGAACATGCCCTTCGAGAAGCGGAAGCTCTCCGGCATGGATGCCAACGCCTGGGCAACTTCGCGGCGGAACACGCGGAAATCGGACGCATCAGCCGGGATCCCCAGCTTCGAAGTGGCGTCGAACACCTTGTAGAACGAGCTTTTGAAGAAGCGCAGCACGGCGCTTTCCTTGCGATGTTCCTGGTAGGCGGCAATGCAATCGGCGCCGGGGTTCGCCTGCAGCATGCGATACATCTCTAACAGCGTTGCGGGCGGCTGCTGCAAGTCGGCGTCCATGATTGCCACGCAATCGCCTTCGGCATGCTGGAGCCCCGCCAGCAAGGCCGATTCCTTGCCGAAGTTGCGGGAGAAATCCACCACCACCGAGCGCTGACAGGTGGCAGGCACCGGCAGGGTATGGAGGGCACGCGAGGTGCCGTCGGAACTGCCGTCGTTCACCAGCACAAGCTCGTACGTTACGTTGGCCTGGGCAAACGCCGAATCCAGCGCGCCGAACAGCAGCGGCAGATTGTCTTCTTCGTTGTAGCACGGCACGATGATGGACAAGTCCACTTCGGCGACACCCCTTTCAGTTTCCTCCTGTTATAATAAGCCCAACGGCAGCCCATGCTTCGTCTGTTGGGCAGCGCCGTTGTTACGGTTGAGCGCTCTAGTTAACGCCTAGAGCGCTTCTTTTTTCGCTTCCCATGCGTTATGGGCTTAGACTCCGCTTTGAATTCAAGGATTACCTTGGCAAATAGTCTACGGCAGCGGCCCCACACACCCAGGGCCGCAATTAATTATCCGGCAAACAACCGTATGCTATACTGAGCCCAACAGCTGCCTATCCTGTGTTTAGGCA
>CAVHGQ010000234.1:0-2078 GCA_963635335.1 Candidatus Melainabacteria bacterium
AGCCTTCGCCGCCACCCGCAAGCTCCGCAGCATGAAGCGCTAATCGAGCAGCTTAAAAAGCCAATAGGCCAATAAGCAACCAAAGGCCCAGCCAAAACGGCTGGGCCTTTGTGCTTTCACGATGCGCGATGATTCGCTTTAGCGTGCTAAAGGGGTCTGTCCCTACTGACACAGACCTTGCAAAACCGTATACCATGGTATACTATCACCTCATGTTGGAGATAACGAGGACAGACGAGTTCGACAAGTGGCTCAAGAAGTTGCGGGACGCCACCGCCGGGCACGCATCAACGTGCGCATCCGCCGCATCCAGCTCACGGGCAACCTGGGAGACTGCAAGCCGGTGGGCGACGGAGTCTCGGAGCTGCGCATCGACTACGGGCCCGGCTACCGGGTCTACTTCGCCCGGCGTGGGGAAGTGGTGATCCTGCTACTCATCGGCGGCGACAAGTCCACCCAGCAACGAGACATCAAGAAGGCGAAAGAGCTCAACGAGGAATACGAATGGGGCGAGGAAGATGACGGAGAAGATGACAGCTAAGAAGAAGGTGGCCGCCCCGTACGACGCGGCCGAGTACCTAGCCACCGACGCGGACATCGCCGCCTACATCAACGCGGCCCTCGAGGATGGCGACCCCCAGCTGCTCACGGCGGCACTCGGCGACGTGGCGCGAGCGAAAGGCATGACCCAGCTCGCCCGCGAGACCGGCATCACCCGCGATGGCCTCTACAAGGCCCTCTCGCCCACGGGCAACCCATCGTTCGCCACAGTGGCAAAGGTCGTGAGGGCGCTGGGCCTCAAACTCGACGTAGAGGCCGTTCCGGCATAACCGCCCTACGCCTTCGCGCTGAGGTTCCCTTCCTGCCCCTCGCGGTCCCACCGGGCTGAAGGGGTCTGACCCTACCGGCACGGCGAGCAGCGACGTGGGTTGGAGCGTTGCCGCTCGGGGTTCTCTTGGCAAGGGCCCTGGGGGACTTCGGCGGCGCCGGCCGCGTGAGCGAGGACGAGTGGCGGCAGAAGCTGGACGACGCCGAGCGGCAGATATCGTCGCTCCAGGCGCAGGCCCGGTCCCTTGCGCAGAGCGCGCCGCCCACCGCGGCCGGGCTGGAGTGCGAGCTGCTCTCCAGCAACTGCTCGATCCGGTCGTGGCGCCGCCAGGCCGACGAGGCGGGGAGGATGCTCTCGCGCATATACAGCTACTGCGAGGAGACCAACGGGGCGCACGAGGGAAGGGTCGGGCAGGTCAACGCCATGGCCTCGGCGGGCGCCGCGCAGTTCGCCGGCTGCGGCTTCTCCGTCTCGGGCGGCGCCGTGGCCTGGGGCGGCATCGACCAGGGCTCCTGGTTCGACAGGGAGGCGTACGACTCCTGCGCCCCGCTCATCGAGCGCGCCTGCGGGGAGGTGGCGGCCGTGGTGCTGGACAACCCCGTCGCCGAGGGATTCGCGGACTGGTGGGACGAGAACGGCACCACCGTCACCAACGCGGGCAAGGTGGTGTTCGGCGTCGTCGGCGTCGCGGCCGCCGTGGCGATGATGGCGTCGGGGGTCGGCGCCCCGGCCGGCATCGCTACACTCACGGGGATAGCGGGGGCGTTCGGCGCCGCGTACGGCACCCTGGATGCGGTCACCGGGGCGGTCGGCCTGGCGAAGGGCGAGGAGATCGACTGGGAGTCGGACTTCGCGCACGGGATAGCCTCTGCCGCGGGCGCCAACCCGGACGCCGTAGAGGCGGGCGTCAAGGCCCTCGGCGTCGCCGTCAACATCGTCAACGTCGCAAAGCTGCCCGCCAATGCCGGCAGGCTGGTCGATTCCGTCGGCGATTTGGCCGACCTGTCGAAATCGACTAAGTCTGCCGAGTCGATGGCCGCAGGCGTCGGCTCTATTGGTGCGACAAGGGCTTCTGATATGGCCAGCTTTGGTGAAGCGGCAGTGAAGAAAGAGGTCGCCAAGAATGCCATTGATCTCGCAGAGGGTCTTGAAGACCCGTTCGACCTGGCAACGGGAGCTGCGAACAAGTTGACTGCGGCAGAGAAGAGGAAGGAGATGGACGACTATGCCTACAGCGAGAATGCTGCCC
>CAVHGQ010000235.1:0-2053 GCA_963635335.1 Candidatus Melainabacteria bacterium
CACCCGGGGTTTCGATGGCGTTCTTCACGCAGGTGAACGCGAAGTCCTCGCGCATAGTGAAGCCGAACTTGGAGTCCTCGCAGCCGGTGCGGATGAACTCGTGCGTGTCGGCCTCCACGCCTGGGGTGATGCGCATGTAGATGTCCTGCGTAACGCCCAGCTCCTGGGCAATCTCGGAAATACGGTACAGCTCGATGCGGGAGTCGATGACGATGCATCCCACGCCCGCTTGAATAGCCTCGCGCAGTTCCTGGGGCGTTTTGTTGTTGCCGTGCACGATAACGCGCTTGGCTGGGAAGCCCGCCGCCAGGGCAAGGGCAAGCTCGCCGCCGCCAGAAACGTCCAGGCACATGCCGTGCTCGTTCGCCAGGCGCACGATGGCGCGGTTCTGGAACGCCTTCGATGCGTAAGCCACCTGAGCCTTTTCGCCGTAGTACTTCTTGAACGACTGCACGTACTCGTCCATACGGGCTTCGAGGTCGGCCTGGTCGAACACGTACAGGGCGGTGCCAAACTCCTTGGCAACCTCTACCATGTCGCAACCGCCGATGAACAGGTGGTTGTCCTTCACTTCGGCAGTGCGGGGCAGAACCTTGCCCAACTCCATGGTGGTGCGGCCGTCGGCCTTCTTGTTCAGGTCAGATGCGGGGAGTGACATAGCGCTCGCTTCCTACTTGCTGGTTTCGCGGATGCGCACCGGGGGCGCGCTTTCATTCGATGGTTATGATACCGTGCGATCAAGTAATCTAGCATCATTTCTTTTCCGACGGGTAACGCCCGCCAGACGGGAGGGGCGCATGCTGCGCATCACCATATTCGCCGTTGGCAAGCTGAAAGAGCAGTTCTGGAAAGACGCCGTGGCGGAATACCTGAAGCGCCTTGGCGCCTACGCCAAAGTGGAAGTGCGCGAGCTACCCGATTCCAACCCCGAGAAAGAGGCAACCGCCCTTCTGGCCGCCCTGCCCGAGCGCGGCCCGGTGCTGCTGATGGACATCCGCGGAAAGGAAACTTCCAGCGAAGGACTGGCGAAAAAGATAGATGCCTACGCGCTGGGCAGCGATTCGCACATCAGCTTCATCATCGGCGGAAGCGATGGGGTTACCAGCGAAGTGAAGCAGCGCGCCACCGAGCGCATCAGCTTCGGGCCCATCACCATGCCGCACAACCTGGCGCGCGTGGTGCTGGTGGAGCAGATCTACCGCGCCTTCAAGATCATCCGCCACGAGCCCTACCATAAGTAGCTGCAGAAACGGTTGACCTGTCCGCGCCGCGGGTTGGGGCGTTGCCGAACCCGTCCGCGCCGGGCGGCGCTACAAGGCAACCATCAGCAGCAGCAAGAATACGACCCCGAAAAAACGCCCGAAGGGCGTTTAATGAACTCCCGTTGTTGGCCAAAACAGCGAGCGGACCCCTGGCGAGTGCAGATGGCGTGAAAGCGGGCGCCAGGCGTACTTCGTACGTCCAGCCCGCTTGGAGCGCCATCTGTGCCGCCAGGGGCTCGCGCAGCGTCATCGCGTCTCATACGGTGAGCGCTGTTCGGCAGAACAGCGCAACTGTGTCAGTAGGGACAGACCCCTCCAGCACACTAAAGCGAACCTTTGCGCATCGTGAAAGCACAAAGACCCAGCCGTTATTTGGCTGAGCCTTTGGTTCAATTACCCCCATTGCTGGCCGAAACGGCGAGCCGCAGGATGTATAGATTCGATAAGCCAAACGCCCGAAGGGCGTTTAATGGAGTCCTGCAGCTGGAAGAAACAGCGAGCGCCATTCTGGCGAGTGCAGGGGAAGTGAGTAAACATGCCAGTGGCATGTTTAGTTCCAAACTATGCGTTCGAGCGAACGCATCCTGCGCAGCTCTACTGAGCAGGATTGCTGGCCTAATGTGCCATGCCTCGCCCTTTGAGGTTTCCCTGTGCCGCCAGAATGGCGCGCAGCGTCGTTGCGTTTAATGCGCGTTAGCGCTCAATGTTATAGAAGGCCTTCATCCCCGCATATTGACCGGAATCGCCCAGCTCTTCCTCGATGCGGAGCAGCTGGTTGTACTTGGCAACGC
>CAVHGQ010000236.1:0-2050 GCA_963635335.1 Candidatus Melainabacteria bacterium
GTTCGGCGGTCCCTCGACCCACGTCGCTGCATTCTTGGAGCCGTAGGCGCCGTCCGTGCAGCTTGCCTCTGCCGGCAACTGCCCGTTCGGCTTTTCGCGGATGTTAACTTTTAAGCAGCTTGCCCTCCCGCGTGCTTTGCGGCGGGCGGCGTTTGCTATCATCGGCGATATTGGGGAAACGGCCCAGCCGCTAACGAAGGGAAACGCCGATGGTAAACGTAGAGACTAGCGCCGCAGAGAGAATCTTCTCGGCGCCCCAATCCTTGTTGAAACGCGGCTTCAGCGCAGCGCTT
The DNA here is from genome assembly GCA_963635335.1 of Candidatus Melainabacteria bacterium. Classification (GTDB taxonomy): domain Bacteria; phylum Actinomycetota; class Coriobacteriia; order Coriobacteriales; family Eggerthellaceae; genus Anaerotardibacter. The sequence continues at coordinate 294 of CAVHGQ010000236.1, forward strand.
TCGGTTGTGCTGGCGGCTTCGCTTTGCGGCATTGCGCCTGCGGCGGCCTTCGCCGACGAGGCTGATCTTGATAGCCAGCTGGCCCTTTCAACCCAAAGCGACCTGAACACCCAGGCGTTCAACTACTCTTCCAGCACCAACGATGCTCGCTACGAGCTTGCATCAAGCTACAGCCTGCTGAACCCCAGCGATACAAGCGGAGCAAAGATTCTTGACGACGACGGCAAGCTTCTTCCCGAGGCGGACGACACCCTGGTAACGCCGGTTAAGCTTCAGAATCCTTGGGGCTCGTGCTGGAGCTTCGCGTCCACCGCCGCATGCGAAACCTCTATCCTTTCCCGCGCCCAAAAGGACGGCAAGGGTTCCGAATACTCGGCCAAGACCCTCGACCTTTCCGAGCTGCAGTTGGTGCTCTCTTCCCTGCGGAACGGCGGCGCTCCCGAGCAGTATGTAGGCGAAGCCCAGGCGGGCGAGGGCTATTACAACGGCACCAGTGACAAAAACTATGGCATCAACCACGGTGGGGCGCTGCTGTACGCATCCAGCATCTTCGCTTCGGGCATCGGCCCGCTCTACGAGAAGACCGCCAAGTACCAGAACAAAGAAGGTCTTATCCAGTGCACGGTAACGTACAAGAACGGCCAGGTGAAAACCGAGTACCTTACCTCGGATGAGGCAGCGAAGCGCGAGGCCCAGTCCGACGTTGAGAGCGTTCTGAAGTACTGCTGGGCTGGCAACTACAAGGATGCCGACGGCGAAACCCAGTACACCACCTGGTCCATAAGCGACGACCTGTGGAACACCTCCAGCTTCGAGTTCGAGAACTCGAACATCCTGCCCGACACCCAGGTGGTGGACAAGGATGGCAAGTTCCAGGGCATCAACCAGAAGTCCATCAACAACATCAAGGACGAGCTGCAGTACCAGAACCGCGCCGTTTCCTGCGCCTTCTTCGCCGATGTTTCCACCCCCGACCAAACTACTGGCGTGGCGAAGTACCTGAACACAAACACGTGGGCGCATTTCACCTACGACAACCCTGGCGTGAACCACGGCGTTACCATCGTGGGCTGGGATGACAATTATCCGGCGAGCAACTTCGACAACGATGCGCACCAGAAGCCTGAAGGCAACGGCGCATGGCTGGTGAAGAACAGCTGGGGCACCGAAACTTCCGATTTCCCCAACGGCCCGGGCAAGGGCTGGGGTCTGGAAAACGCGCAAGGCCAGAACACCGGCTACTTCTGGATCTCGTACTACGACCGGACCCTTACCGCGCTTGAGACCTACGACTTCGACTTGGCATCGTACAGCGATAGCGACAGCTACATCATCGATCAGTACGACTACCTGCCGCAGGCGGACGCAGACGTACTCGGCAGCGACGATGCCGTTAGCAGCGCAAACATCTTCACGGCCGACGAAGACATGTCCATCCGCACGCTTTCCTGCCTTGTTGCCAAGCCCAACACCACGGTTACCTACCAGCTGTACCTGCTCGATGACGACGAGGACGTGGTCGACCCCACCGATTCCGCCCACAGCAAGAAGGTGCTGGAGTGCAATGAGCTTTACCAATACGGCGGTTACCATCGCCTTTCCCTGGGTGGCACGGATCAGAACAATTGGATCGGCGTGCACGAGGGCCAGCGCTACGCGGTGGTTACCACCCAGTATTGCAATGACGATAAAAAGTACTACGTCTGTGCCGGTTTGAATGTGGGCAAGGGGTACGTGGAGAAACGAGCTGAAGGCGA
>CAVHGQ010000237.1:0-2048 GCA_963635335.1 Candidatus Melainabacteria bacterium
CCATCCATCACCACCGCCATCAGCGACCTGGAGCAGGAGATGGACGTGCACATCTTCGAGCGCACCAACAAGGGCGTTGTCGCAACCGAAGAGGGCGAGTTGTTTTTGGGATATGCGCGCCAAGTGCTTGAGCAGGTTGATCTTCTTGAATCTCGCTACAAAGGCGGCTTGCAGCAAACCCCGCATTTCAGTGTGTCGTGCCAGCACTACTCGTTTGCGGTGAACGCATTCGTCGACGTCATCCGCGAGTTCGGAGGCGCAAGCTACGACTTCACCATTCGCGAAGAACAAACGCACGAGATCATCGAGGATGTTGCCCACATGAAAAGCGAGCTGGGCATCCTGTACCTTTCGCCGCGCAACCGCGAGGTGATAAGCAAGATGCTTACCGTGAACAACCTGGTGTTCAAGCCGCTGTTCGAAGCGAAGCCCCATGTGTTCATCTGCTCGAACCACCCTCTTGCGAACCGGAAATCGGTAACGCTCGAAGACATGGCCGACTACCCGTTTCTTTCCTACGAGCAGGGAAGCTACAACTCGTTCTACTATTCGGAAGAGCTCACTTCCACGCTCGATCGGAGCAAGAACATCCGCGTACGCGACCGCGCCACCCTGTTCAACCTGCTCATAGGCTTGAACGGCTACACAGCCTGCTCGGGCGTGATCTCCGTGGAGCTGAACGGGCCTTCCATCATCTCGGTGCCGCTCGACATCGACGAGTACATGGAAATCGGAACGATAAGCCGCAAGGGAACCCAGCGAACCCGCTACGGAGCCGCTTACCTTGAAGCACTGGAGCGCCATATTCCGCGATAGGGAAAACCTATTGCGACCAACAGAATATAGGTATTTCACAATCGCGAAAGCCACCGCCATACTGAGGTTCCGTTAAGAGAAACCCCAAGAAAAGGAACCCCCATGGCAAATACTTTTGGAGAGAACGCACCGTTCCGCTGCGACATCGTCGGCAGCTTCCTGCGCCCCGATGTGCTGAAACAGGCACGCGCCGATTTCGAGGCAGGCACCATCGATGCCGCGCAGCTCAAGACCATCGAGGATGTGGCCATCCGCGACCTGGTAGCCAAGCAGAAGGCCGCCGGCCTTAAGGTGATCACCGACGGCGAATTCCGTCGCAGCTACTGGCACCTCGACTTCATGTGGGGCTTCAACGGCATCGAGCGCCGCGCCAGCCGCGAAGGCTATATGTTCCACGATGAGGAAACCACCGCCGACACCGCTGTGGTAACCGGCCCCATCTCCGGCGAGAACCATCCGTTCGTAGAGCACTTCAAGTTCGTGAATGCGCTTTCCGACAAGGACCACGTTGCCCGCCAGACCATGCCCGCCCCCATCCAGACCTTCTCCGAGATCACGCTCGACCGCTGCGATGGACAGGTTGAGAGCCTGCGCGCCGCCTACCCCACCGATGAAGAGTTGGCAGACGCCGTCGCCGCAGCTTACCGCCAGGTAATCGCCGACCTCTACGAAGCAGGTTGCCGCAACATCCAGTTCGACGACTGCACCTGGGGCATCTACTGCGACAAGGACTTCACCACGAAGACCGGCCTGAAGCCCGTGGACATTCAGAAAGTAAGCGAGCTCGGCGTGCGCCTGAACAACGCCGCCATCGAAGGCAAGCCCGAAGACCTGGTGATCACCACCCATGTGTGCCGCGGCAACTACCATTCCACGTACGCCTTCGAAGGAGGCTACGACCCGATTGCACCCTACCTGTTCGCGAACGAGAACGTTAGCGCCTTCTACCTTGAGTTCGACACGCCCCGCGCCGGCGGCTTCGAGCCCCTGGCCCATGTCGCCGACGGCAAGTACGTGGTGCTCGGCCTTATCACGTCCAAGCAGCCCGGCCTGGAAGATAAGGAAACGGTGAAAGCGCGCATCAAGGAAGCCTCGAAGTACGTTCCGCTGGACCATCTGTGCCTTTCCCCGCAGTGCGGCTTCGCAAGCTGCGAGATCGGCAACAAGCTCACCGAGGAAGAGCAGTGGGCGAAGATCGCCCTGGTGCAGGAAATCGTCAAGGAGGTTTGGGG
>CAVHGQ010000238.1:0-2047 GCA_963635335.1 Candidatus Melainabacteria bacterium
CCGGAATCGCCCAGCTCTTCCTCGATGCGGAGCAGCTGGTTGTACTTGGCAACGCGGTCGGAACGGCACGGTGCGCCCGTCTTGATCTGGCCGGCGTTGGTGGCAACGGAAAGGTCGGCGATGGTGGTGTCCTCGGTTTCGCCGGAGCGGTGGGACATGATGCAGGCATAGCCGGCCTGCTTGGCCATCTGAACAGCCTCAAGAGCCTCGGTAAGGGAGCCGATCTGGTTCACCTTGACCAGGATGGCGTTCGCGCAGCCCAGCTCGATGCCCTTGGCAAGGCGCTTCGGGTTGGTAACGAACAGGTCGTCGCCCACCAGCTGAACCTTGCTGCCGATGCGGTCGGTAAGGGCCTTCCAGCCGTCCCAGTCTTCCTCGGCCATGCCGTCCTCGATGGAGATGATGGGGTACTTCTCTACCAGTTCGGCCCAGTAATCAACCATCTCGGCGCTGGTGAGCTCGCGACCCTCGCCAGCCAGAACGTACTTGCCGGTCTCGGCGTTGTAGAACTCGGTGGAAGCCGGGTCCATGGCGAACATGATGTCGGAACCGGGCTCGTAGCCAGCCTTCTTGCATGCCTCAACGATGTACTTCAGGGGCTCTTCGTTGGTGGTGAAGTTGGGAGCAAAGCCACCCTCGTCGCCCACGCCGCCGCCAAGGCCTGCCTCGTGCAGGACCTTCTTCAGGGTGTGGTAGATCTCTGCGCACCAACGCAGCGCCTCGGCAAAGGAGTCGGCGCCGACGGGCATGATCATGAACTCCTGGAAGTCCACGTTGTTGTCGGCATGCTCGCCGCCGTTCAGGATGTTCATCATGGGCGTGGGCAGCATGTTCGCGTTTGCGCCGCCAACGTACTTGTACAAAGGAAGCTCGGCAGACTCGGCAGCGGCCTTGGCAACGGCCAGGGAAGCGCCCAGGATGGCGTTCGCGCCGAAGTTGCCCTTGTTCTCGGTGCCGTCAAGCTCGATCATGACGGCGTCGATGCCGCGCTGATCTTCAGCTTCCATGCCGATAAGGGCGTCGGCGATCTCCTCGTTCACATGGGAAACGGCCTTCAGCGTGCCCTTGCCCAGGTAACGCTCGGAATCGCCATCGCGAAGCTCAACAGCCTCGAACGCGCCCGTGGATGCGCCGGAGGGAACGGCGGCACGGCCTGCCGCGTAATCGTCGAGAACAACCTCGACCTCTACCGTGGGGTTGCCGCGGGAGTCAAGGATCTCACGACCGAACACATCGATGATGGTAGCCATCTAATTTCCTCCTTGGAAAGGTTTGTATCAAACACTCGGATGATACCATGCAGGCCGCGCACGCCCCGCCCCGCCACGGCAAGCGAACCCGTTGCCGCTACAGAAGACACGCCACCGTCACGAACAGCGCCGAACAAGCCAGGAAAACTACCGTTTGCCGCACAGAGCCCCTGCTCTCGCTCAAGCTCGTGCGCCGCCCAAAGCCATAGCAGCGAGCCTCCATGGAAGTGCCCAGGGCGTCCGCGCGGCGGAACAACCGCACCACCAAGGGAATGAACACGGTGCGCCATTGCAGCACACGCTGCAGCGGGCTGCCCGTCTCGAACGTGGCGCCCCTCGACGCCTGGGCGTTGCGCACACCCGCCAATTCAACGGCAGTAAGCGGGATGAACCGCACTGCAATGGAGAGCATGGTAGCGACGTCGTCAACCGGAACGCGCAGGCAGCGAAGCGGCGCGATGATCTGCGCGAAGGCGCGCATAAGCTCTTCGGCGGTGGTGGTGAAGGAAACGACGAAGCTCGCCAGCAGGATAAGCATAATGCGGGCTGCATAGAAGAGCGCGAACATGCACCCCTCGGGCACGAAGCCGAAGCTCCCGATAAGCGCAACGGGCTGCCACCCCTGGGCGAACCCGGCGGAAACGCCGCCCATCCCCGAAGAGGCGATGTTGCCGATGTCCAGGGCGAACGCGTTGAACGCCCAGATAAAGGCGAGCACGACCAGAAGGGGCACCGAAAGCTTCGCCAGTCTGCCCCATGGCAAGCGCGCTACCGCGATGCAGCATGCCACGGCCAGG
>CAVHGQ010000239.1:0-2045 GCA_963635335.1 Candidatus Melainabacteria bacterium
GCCTACACCTGCAGCGACCTGTTCTGGCAGGCGAAGCTGTTGGATGAAGCCGAAGAAGCCCTTGCCCGCATCGCCGCTGAAACGGCCTCGATAGACGCCCTCATCTTGGTGGGGTTGCCGCTTCGCCATGCGGGTAAGCTCCTGAACGTTGCCGCCGTGCTTGCCCATGGCAACGTGTTGGGTTTCGTTCCCAAGGTGAACCTGCCTGCCTACAACGAGTTCTACGAAACGCGCCATTTCACGGCCGGAGCAGGCGACATGGGGTGCAAGACCTTCGGCGGCAAAGAGGTTCCCGTGGGAACCGACCTGCTGTTCACCTGCGAAAACGTGCCCGACCTATGCGTTGCGGCCGAGATCTGCGAAGACCTTTGGGTTCCCAACCCGCCCAGCACGCGCCATGCCCTTGCCGGCGCCACGGTGCTGTGCAACCTTTCTGCTAGCGACGAGATGGTGGGGAAGAACAGCTACCGCCGCAGCTTGGTTTCCAGCCAGTCGGCGCGGTTGGTATGCGCGTACCTGTACGCCACGGCAGGCGAGGGCGAATCCACCACCGACCTGGTGTTCGGTGGGCAGAACCTCATCGCGGAAAACGGCACGGTGCTCGCCGAGTCGCGCACCTTCGCCAACGAGGTCAACGTCACGCAGGTAGACGTCGCGCGTCTTGCCGCGGAACGCCGTCGCATGAGCACGTTCCCTGCGGCGCAGGCGGCAGGGTACCGCACCGTTTCGTTCACCTTGAACGTCAAGGAAACCCCCATCACGCGCCGCATCGATGCCGACCCGTTCGTCCCGGCCGACCCGGCGCAGCTGGCGCATCGCTGCGAGGAGATCCTTTCCATCCAGGCGCTGGGGCTGAAGAAGCGCCTTGCCCATACCCATGCGCAATCGGCCGTGGTGGGCATTTCCGGTGGGCTGGATTCCACGCTGGCGCTGCTGGTGACGGCGCGCGCCTTCGACATGCTGGGGCTTCCGCGCACGGGCATCGTGGCCATAACCATGCCGGGCTTCGGCACCACCGACCGCACGTACAACAACGCCCTTGCCATGATCCGCTCGCTGGGGGCAACGCTGCGCGAGGTACCCATCGGGCCGGCGGTAACGCAGCACTTCGCCGACATCGGCCATGATGCCAGCGTGCATGACGTTACCTACGAGAACAGCCAGGCGCGCGAGCGCACTCAGATCTTGATGGACGTTGCGAACCAGGTAAACGGCCTGGTCATCGGCACGGGCGACCTTTCCGAGCTGGCGCTTGGTTGGGCCACCTACAACGGCGACCACATGTCCATGTACGCAGTGAACGCCTCGGTTCCCAAAACGCTGGTGCGCCATCTGGTGCGCCACTATGCCGACACCTGCAACGATGCGGGGCTTTCGGCGGTTCTGGCCGACGTTTTGGACACGCCGGTGAGCCCCGAGCTGCTGCCGCCGGAAGATGGCGCCATCTCGCAGAAAACGGAAGACCTGGTTGGGCCTTACGAGCTGCACGATTTCTTCCTGTACCAGATGCTGCGCATGGGCTTCCCGCCTGCGAAGGTCTATCGCGTGTCGAAGGTCGCTTTCCAAGGGCGCTACAGCAGCGAAACCATATTGAAGTGGCTGCGCACGTTCTACTGGCGCTTCTTCGCCCAGCAGTTCAAGCGCTCCTGCTTGCCGGACGGCCCCAAGGTAGGCAGCGTTGCGGTATCCCCGCGCGGCGACTTGCGCATGCCTTCCGATGCATGCGTGCGCGCCTGGATCGACGAGGTGAAGGAGCTTCAGTAGCGAACGTGCCCATTAACGCATGGGCTAAACGAAAGGAACAACATGGCGAAATTGTTCGGAGGCCTGAAGATGGGCTGGCCTGGGGTGGTTCTGTTCGCCCTTGGCGCAGGCATCGTCACGGGCATTCTGGGATCCATCCCCGCTACCGAGGGAACTTCCTTCAGGGACATTGCCATCTCGTATGAATGGTGGGTCATCTTCGCGTTCATCATTGCCACGAACTGCGCCAAGAGCTGGGAATGCGCGCTGAAAACCTTCGTGTTCTTCCTTATCAGCCAGCC
>CAVHGQ010000240.1:0-2026 GCA_963635335.1 Candidatus Melainabacteria bacterium
GAGGGCAGCTGCGAGCGATAACGACGGCAGGGCCGAGGGATTTCCCTCGGCCCTTAACTTTTTGCGAAGAAATCTGCGGTTTCGCAAGGCGATGCGAAACGGATGCGAAAGCGCTCGCAAAACGCCCTGGCCTGGGCTGGCTGTGCCCCTTCTTCGGATATAGTTCGCCCCAAGTAGCCTGCGCTGTGCGTGCGGGTCGAAGGGGGAGGGGCGTTTCGTGGCTGTTGTTCTTGTGCTGCTGTTCGCGCTGTTCTGCGCTATCACGGCTGTCGATGTCCGCGAGCGCGCCATCTACGTGCGGCATCTGCTGCTTTTGGCGGCACTGCGCATTGCGGCGGCGCTGTGCTCTGTTGCGTTGAGCTTGAGCGCTGCCGGCGAAGACGCGCCTTGGGCAATATCTGGCTCTGGGCTCCAAGCGGCGTTCTCCCTTGCCCTCCCTTTGGAGCGATGGGGCTTCCTGCCGTTGGCGCAATCCCTTCTGATGGGGGTTGCCGTAGCTCTGCTCATTGCGCTGATGGGATGCGTGGTCTCGAAGCTTTCGGGCGGCAACGCCGTAGGCAGGGGGGACGTGCTGCTCATCGCCGTGTGCTGCCTGTTCCTTCGGCTCAACGAGCTGGAAGCCTATCTTCTGCTGGTTGCCCTAGCAGGCGTGGCCATGGCTCTGTTCTGGCGCTTCGCCAAGGGAAGCAGAACCTTTCCCTTCGCCCCCGCCCTGGTGTGGCCTTGCTGGGCAGTGCTCCTGCTGGCGGGATAGCCGCCCTATCCCCTGAAGTCGCACTGCTGGCATTTGTGGGGAGCGCTTTCGTCCGTTTCCCGATAGAAAATGCCCGACCATTTGCAAATGGCCTGAAGCAGGGGGATGGCGCTTTCGCCCTTGCGCGTAAGCGAGTACTCCACGCGCGGCGGGATCTCCTCGTATTGCTTGCGTGCCACCATATCCGTTTCCTGCAGGTCCTTCAGTGCGGTGGCCAAGGCGGTATCGGTGATGTCTACCAGCTCGTGCTTCAGGTCCGAGTAACGCAGCTGCCCGTCTGCCAAAACGCAGAGGATGCGCGGCTTCCATCTGCCGCCGAACACATCCATGCCGTATTCCAGCGGGCAACGTATGTCCTTGTCGAGCTTGCGCTTGTATGCCATGTAGGCCTCTTTCGCAGTGCGGGTTTCGCTAAGGAAATGGTAGTAGCTCGGATCTGCTGGCGGAAGTTGCTCAAGAAATCTTTAGTAGCTCAATCGCTCGTTAACCACTTCAAGTCCCTTAGAGCCCTTCGTAGAATCCAATCACAACGAATCGGAGAGCGCTTCAAGCGCGAGACGAAAGGAGCCTATCATGGCAGAAGTAAAGGCATATCTGCAGATCACGATGGTGATCGACGAGGAGAATCGTCCTGCGGCGGTAAAGGTGTACAACGATTACCGCGGCCCGTTCCTGGAGCAGATCGAAGGCGCGCTTACCAAGGAACTGCTTGTTCGCGACCAGGACGTGCAGGTGCTGCACGGCTTCGATTCCGTCGAGCATGCCAACGCGTACCTGCAGAGCAGCATGTTCAACGACGATGTCGCTGTCGGTCTGCAGCCGACCTGGAGCGCCGACCCCAAGATCGTCGTCTATGCTGTAGCTTAATGCAGGTGCAGTTCGCCCAGTGGCTGGAACCACCTGTCCGCGCCGGTCGGCGCCCACGCACCTCGCCGCCCTCTTCGCTTGTTTCGGCTTCCGAGTGCTCGCGAAGGGGCGGCGCGGAAAAACGGCTTGACGCATGGTTCGCCATATCCCTGCATCGTTGATCAAGTACCTGGGGCGCCGCCTTGAAGGCGAGCACTCGGAAGCCGCGCTCCGGAAGGGCTTCTCGCCGCGCAGGCGCCGCCCGTCGCTACGTCAGCAACGGCAAGGCAGCGACGTGGGTTGGGGGACCGCCGCTCGGGGTTCTCTGAGCACCCTTCCTGCCCGATTCGCGAAGCGAATCTCCTTCAAAAGCATGAAGCAGTGCAGCGCATGCAGACGAGGCCCGCCGAAGCGGGCCTCGTCAAA
>CAVHGQ010000241.1:0-2000 GCA_963635335.1 Candidatus Melainabacteria bacterium
TCCCGCATATGACGGTGATCGACAACATCACGCTTGCGCCCATCAAGGTGAAGAAAATGCCGAAGGCCGAAGCCGAAGAGGCGGCCCGCGCCCTGCTGAAGCGCGTCGGCCTGTCCGAAAAGGAAAAGAGCTATCCGCGCGAGCTTTCCGGTGGCCAGAAGCAGCGCGTGGCCATCGCCCGCGCGCTCGCCATGGAGCCCGAGGTGCTGCTGCTGGATGAGGTTACCGCCGCACTCGACCCTGAAATGGTACGCGAAGTGCTCGACGTTATCCTGGGCCTGGCGAAAGAGGGCAAGACGATGATCATCGTTACCCACGAAATGCAGTTCGCCCGCGCCGTGGCCGACCGCGTGCTGTTCTTCGACGGCGGCGAGATCGTGGAGCAAGACATCCCCGAGCGCTTCTTCGAGTGCCCGCAAAGCAACCGCGCAAAGAAGTTCCTCCACACCTTCGAATTCGACGCCGTGCGCCAGCACGACGCCTAAGCGCCGCCGGGGCGTCGAAGCGTCGAGCCGCCGTCCAAACCGTGCAAGCGTGCCACGACTGCATGTTGCACCCGCCGCCCACCTTGTCGCGGCTCCGCACATTACGGCTCTTCGCGCGGCATCGCTCCTCCCCGTCCAGCGAACCAGCGCCACTCGCCCGATCCATAGAACGCCTTACCTTTTGGCCCCGCAAGCATCCGCCTGCGGGGCCAAACTGCCATATAACCAGTTATCAAAGATGCGAACAGGCTTATTCCCTTATTCCTATTGACTTCATGGGATTTAAGCGGTTTACTTCCATCAATCGAAAAAGCACCTCCCCCAAACAGAGGCGCGAAAGGAAGGACAGAAACATGACCCAAACCAAACGCACCTGGAAGCTTGTGGCTGTGCTCGCTGCAGCCCTTGCCCTTGCCGGAGTCCTGCTTGCCGGCTGCTCCAGCAGCTCGTCCAGCTCCAACGGCGGCTACCGCACCCTGGACCAGATCAAGGACAGCGGCAAGATCACCATCGGCGTGTTCAGCGACAAGAGCCCCTTCGGCTACGTCGATGAGAACGGCGACTACCAGGGCTACGACATCGAGCTGGCTAACCGCCTGGGCCAGGACCTTGGCGTAGAGGTTGAGCTGGTTTCCACCGAGGCCGCAAACCGCGTCGAGTACCTGCAGACCGGCAAGGTGGACGTCATCCTGGCGAACTTCACCGTTACCGCCGAGCGCGCCGAGGCCGTCGATTTCGCCGACCCCTACATGAACGTTGCCCTGGGCGTTGTGTCCCATAAGGACAACGTGGTTACCGACCTCAGCCAGATCGGCGACCGCCCGGTAATCGTGATCTCCGGCACCACCGCCGAGACCTACCTCACCGAGCACAACAAGGACCTCACCCTGGAAAAGTACGACACCTACGCTGCTGCCAAGACCGCGTTCGAGAACAACGCTAACGCCGTCTGGGCAAACGACAACACCGAGGTTATCGCCTTCGCCAACCAGGGCGGCTCCGAGTACGTTGTGGGCATCGAGAAGCTGGGCGACTCCGACACCATCGCACCTGCCGTCACTAAGAGCAACGAGTCCCTGTTGAACTGGATCAACGAGGACCTGAAGTCCCTCGGCGCCGAGAACTTCTTCCATGCCGACTACGAGAAGACCCTGCTGAGCACCTACGGCGCTGAGTACGAGAACACCCTCGTCGTCGAGCCCGGCCAGAACTAGCACGCCAGAAGGGGGTGCGGGCGCCTGGGTTGAAAGACCCGTAGTGCTCGCGCCCCTTCCAACAAACGCCGCCCCAGGTTTTCATAGGGACCAAGCCTCACCTCGGGCTTAAGCCCCTACAACGGCCGGCAAAAGCCAGCCGAACAAGAAAAAGGACCCGCCGTCGGGTCCCTTTTCTTGTTGGTCGCAGTCATTCTTTACGGACGCAAACCAGAGCCGCCTTGGATCGTGATGGTCTCGCCGGATACGTACGAGGCCATATTGCTTGCCAAGAACACGGCAACTGGGGCAATGTCGGTCT